>CAIJKV010000358.1 GCA_903821335.1 uncultured beta proteobacterium | reverse complement strand
TTGAGGTAAGGTTGGAAGGGAACCAGAATGGAGTCTTTCTATGCCGTCAAAACCTGCCAACAAAAAAACTCAACAAAAGACTGCTCAACCGGTTGCGACGCGCCTATCTGGTGCAAAGACTGCCCGGACGGTGGCCAAGCCTGCGACCCAGGCTGCAGTCAAGGCACCGGTTCAGTCAGCGGTCAAGGCAGCGGACAAGGCAGCGGACAAGCCTAAGGTCAAGTCAGCGGTCAATTCGTCCGTGCGGTCCACAGTGAAAGCAGCGGTGAAGCCAGCGGCTCAATCAGAGGTTAAGCCAGCAGCTAAATTAGCGGCTAAATTGGCGGCTAAAGCAGCGGTTAAAACAGCGGTTAAAACAGCGGTTAAAACAGCGGCAAAATCGGCAGCTAAATCAGCGGTTAAAACAGCGGTTAAAACAGCGGCAAAATCGGCAGCTAAATCAGCGGCCAAATCAGCGACTAAATCAGCGGCTAAACCGTCAACTAAACCAGCGCCTCACTCAGCCTTCAAAACACCCCCCAAACTTCGCAATAAGTTCATGGGTAGCACGGCCAGTCAACGAACGTTTGCTGAACGCGCCCGCGCGGACATGATCGACAGCTACGACGAAGAGTTTGAAATGGAACTCGACGACGACAGGCTCGACGAGATGTTGTTCGACTTGCCGTCCCAGGCCCCTGCGGCGGACGGTTCGCTCGATCGGCGCACTTATTTCAAGGAACTGTTCCGCTTGCAGGGTGAACTGGTCAAGCTTCAGGACTGGGTGGTGGCAAAAAACCTCAAGGTTGTGGTGCTGTTCGAAGGACGTGATGCGGCAGGCAAGGGCGGGGCGATCAAGCGCATCACGCAGCGCCTGAACCCGCGCGTGTGCCGCGTCGCCGCGTTGCCGGCACCCAGCGAGCGCGAGCGTTCACAATGGTATTTCCAGCGCTACGTGCCTTATTTGCCGGCCGCCGGAGAGATGGTCTTGTTTGACCGCAGCTGGTACAACCGGGCGGGCGTTGAACGCGTCATGGGCTTTTGCAGTGACGCCGAATACGAAGAATTTTTTCGCAGTGTGCCCGAGTTCGAAAAGATGCTGGTGCGCTCGGGTATCGTGCTGATCAAGTACTGGTTCTCGATCACTGACGAAGAACAGCACATGCGCTTTACCATGCGTATCCGCGATCCGCTCAAGCAGTGGAAACTCAGTCCCATGGACCTTGAGTCGCGTCGTCGCTGGGAGGCCTACACCAAGGCCAAGGAAGTCATGTTCGAGCGCACCAACATGTCAGAGACGCCTTGGTGGGTCGTGGAAGGGGTCGACAAGAAAGCAGCACGACTGAATTGCATCCGGCACTTGCTGAATCAGATTCCCTATCAGGAAGTCGCACACCAGCCGGTCGCGTTGCCGTCACGCGAGCATGACCCCGACTACACTCGCCACCCGGTTCCGCCCTCGATGTATGTTCCCGCCGTTTATTGAAACCGAGTTTGCTGATGACCCCAGTCCTTAAAGCCTGTTTGTCCCCGCATGACCTCGCCCTGCGCATCAAACCGGGCGCGAGCCTGCTGGTTGGCGGGTTCATGGGTGTCGGCACCCCTTCGCGCCTGGTGGCGGCGATCGCTGAACTGGGCATTGGGGATTTGACCATCTATTGCAACGATGCCGGCAAACCCGGCGGCTTTGGCATTGCCCCGCTGGTGCACGCCGGACTGGTGCGCCACCTGGTCACTTCCCACATTGGCCTGAACCCGCAAGCACAGCAACAAATGATCGACGGACGCCTGAAGGTTGAACTGGTGCCGCAAGGCAGCCTGGTCGAGCGCATCCGGGCAGGGGGGTCAGGTCTGGGGGGCGTGCTGACGCAAACGGGGCTTGGAACGCTCGTCCAGGAAGGCAAGCAGGTCGTCAATATTGAGGGTAAGGACTGGTTGCTCGAGACACCCATCCGGGCGGACTACGCCCTGCTGGGATGCCATCGCGCGGATTATTGCGGCAACCTGGAATACAGTCTGACCGCGACAAATTTCAACCCTGTCATGGCGCTCGCAGGTAATGAGGTGTTCGCGGAACCAGACTCCATCGTTCCGATCGGCGTCATTCCCCCGGACTCGGTTCGCACCCCAGGCGTGCTGGTGGATTTCCTGGTCGCGCATCATAAACAACTCAACACCCGGGTCAACGCCTGAACCGGTACTGGAATCGAATATGTATAGCCCCATCGAAGTGATCCAGCGTCGGATTGCACAGGAAATCTATCCCGGCATGGTCGTCAACCTGGGTATAGGCATCCCGACCGGCGTCACCCAATACGTGCGTGGGGAAGGTGTACTGTTCCAGACTGAAAATGGACTGATCGGCACGGGTGCCCCCGCACCGGAGGGGATGGAGGACGAAGACCTGGTCGATGCCGGGGGCAGCTACATTACCGCTGTACCGGGGGCCGCGACCATCGACTCGTCCATGTCGTTCGCGTTGATCCGTGGCGGCCATCTGGACATGACCGTGTTGGGTGGCATGCAGGTTGACAGTCAGGGACGCCTGGCCAACTGGATGATTCCCGGGCAGAAGGTCGCCGGAATGGGGGGGGCGATGGACCTCGTGTCAGGTGCCAAGCATGTCATCGTGGCCATGAAGCATGTCGCCGGCCAGACCCTCAAAATTGTCAAGACCTGCAGCCTGCCGTTGACGGCGTTGCGTCCGGTCAGCCTGATCGTGACCGACCTCGCCGTCATCCGTCCCACGGCGGATGGTTTGTTGCTGCTCGAACGTGCGCCCGGTGTTTCGGTTGAGCACATTTTGCAGAACACCGAGGCAACTCTCATTGTGAACGGCGAACCGCCTGAAATGAACATCTGAGGGATGCGCGCGACTGAGGCTGGCGCACTATTCAAATATGAACATCTGATGGATGTGCGTGACTGAGGCTGGCGTATTATTCAAATCGCCAGTTGACGCCGATCTGGAAACGGCTGGTGTAAGGCTCGTTGGCGGCAAATATGGCGCCGTAATTTGGTGCGTTGCGCTGATAAGAAATGCCAATGTCGATATCTTTGGTGGCGGCAAAAATCATGGCGATCATCGCATAGGTCGTCAGGGACTGCTCGGGTTCGCTTGGGTTGGTGTTAAAGCCCACGTCCAGCGCGATCTTGATTTTTGGCGTAGCAACCCAGACCGGTGCCATCGACAGGAAATAGAGGTTCGTCCGGTTTGGGTCGGGGCTAAAACCGATCATGTAGTTCGAGTTATAGGGTGCGCGAATGTATGCGGCGTTGAAATGCAATTCCGCCTGTTCCCAATAGCGGGAAGCAATTGCTGTCACGCCATAATTGAGCATGGCGTTGCCGATACCGTAGAGCTGCTGATCTGCTGTGGCCGGTAGAATGATTTGCGGCTTGAGGGCAAAATTCCATCCGTGCTCACCATCGCCATGAAAACGCCACTTCAACGCTGCCGTGTAGTTGGTGAAGGACGAGAAACTTCCGTTTGGCGAGGCGTAATACGTGGGGCTGAACGAAGCCTCAAGGTGGTCGGTCAGGCCGCGCATGTAGACAAAAGGGAAGGCGCGTGCCGTACCCACACCCTGATAGTCCTCGCCTGAGCTGTCCGCCCGATCTGCAGCTTGCGCCGGGTCGTACTGATTAATGACGAAAAAGTACTGCTCAATCTGATTGGTGCCCCTGGCGGTTGTGCCGGCGTCATCAGTATTGAGCGGGGAATATGCCCAGGCGGGTGACACGCTAGCCAGTATCAGACAAAGCAGTAACGGTGTTTTTAGATTGACATCAGTTGAAGTTTTTTTCATGTGCTGCCGCTTCACCCTGAGTGCTGGTGGCGACTATCCTGGACTCAAGTTCAAACCATAGCAGCGGCATGTGACCCGTTTGTGACGCCAGCTATCTCCCCGCTTAGCACGATAAAATTGCAGGAAAATTGACTTGCCTCACGAGATTGTCATGTTTGCATCACATTACAAATTTGCTTGCAGAAACTTGGTAATATTGCAACGCAATATTTTTGAGTTTGAAAGACAATTGAAGGGGGTTAGCTTGAATATCACCAAGCGCTGGATCAACTACTGTGATGGTGAAGTTAATTACGCGACCGTGGATGACTGGAACAATTTTGTTCAGGAAGTTTTTGCGCAGTGGTGGGAAAACCAGATCAAGTGTAATGAGCAATGTGTAGCGGGGCACTACAGGGACTTCCCAGATAACGTGCTTGAAAAATATAGCTTTGAACAGTTTGCGCGACGCGCGACCGAGTATCAGGAACTCATTGCACTCTCAAACCAGCACTGAGTTTGGGTACATTCAGGTCGGCAGATCCTTGATTTTTGAAATAGCAGTAAGCTATTCTTGTGGGCTTGGTCGCGGCGGATCAATCTGAATCGTTCAGATTACTGCCTTGGCACCGTCCCCGAATAGCGGTGAACGTGATGGCAGGCAGTCAAATCAATCAGGCGAACTTGGTGATACGCAATCCCGAAATCATTTTGGACAGTGTGGATGCTTGCATCTATACCAAAGACCCAAAGGGTCGTTACACCTTCGCCAACAAAAGAGTTTGTGAACTTTTTCAAGCCAGTCTGCAAGATATCCTCGGCAAAACAGACCGTGATTTTCTGGATGTAGAAAAAGGCAGTCGAATCGAAAGTAGCGATGAACTTGTCCTGATGCACGGTCAGCGGGTGGAAGGACGCGATACGGAAGTGGTCGCTTCCACCAGTGGTGCTGCGCGTACCTACTGGACTGTCAAGGTGCCGCTTTACGCAACGGACGGCAGCATTGAGGGGCTGTGTGGTGTCTCGACCGACATTACGGAACGTGAAGCACTGCGCAAACGTTTCAATCAGGAACACGAGTTGCTGACGCTGGTGCTCGATAACGTCGCTGCGCATATCTACATGAAGGATCACGCCGGCCGCTATCTTTATGCCAATCCGCCTGTGACGGCGTTGTTCCAGCGGCCGTTGTCTAGCATTCTCGGATTAACCGACCTTGAAATTTTTGGCGAGGAGATCGCCGCTCAACTGACGCTCGTCGATGCCAGGGTGCTGGTTGACAAAGAACGATTCAAAGTCAATGAAACTGTCGAAGTCGTCAAGGGTGACAAGCACTATTTCGTTTCGACCAAGGTCCCGGTTGAAAGGGAAGGCTTGCCGACCAGCCTGATCGGCTTTTCCACCGAGATCACTGAGTTGGTCCTGATCCACGAGTCCGTCGTGTTCAGAAGCCGCATCCTGGAAATGATGGCCAGCGGCAAGCCGATTGATGCGATATTGCTGGCCGTGGTGACGGGCATCGAGACATTGCATCCTGATATGGTGTGCAGCATCCTGCTGCTTGAGGATGGCGGCAAGCAACTGGGTCAGTGCGTTGCACCCAGCTTGCCTGATTTTTATAACGCCGCGATCAACGGAATTGAAGTCCAACTCGGAAACGGTTCTTGTGGCACGGCCGCCTTTACGGGTGAACGGGTCATTGTCAGCGATATCCTGACACATCCTTATTGGGAGCGTTTTAAAGAGCTTGCCGCGCGCGCTGGCCTGGCGGCCTGCTGGTCGCAGCCGATCTACTCGTCGACGCACAAGATGCTGGGCACGTTCGCGATGTATCACCGTCGAATCCACACACCTGACGAGAGAGATATCACCCTGATCGAGGAAGCGGCCCAGTTGGTCGGCATTGCACTTGAAAAAAACATGGTGGATGTCCAGGTGCGCAACTTTGCCTTTTACGACAGCCTGACACAGCTGGCGAACCGACGCCTGTTGTCGGATCGCCTGACAATGGCCCTGGCGACCGGGCAGCGTTCCGGTCAGCATGGTGCGGTCATGGTGCTGGATCTGGATAATTTCAAACCACTGAACGATGAACATGGCCACGAAGCAGGGGACCTGCTGCTGATCGAGGTGGCCCAACGATTGAAGGCCAGCGTTCGCGAGGTCGACACGGTCGCCAGGATCGGAGGCGACGAGTTCGTGGTAGTGGTCAACAACCTTGGGCTAGACGCCGACACCGCCCAACAACAGGCGATGAACATTGCGCAAACGCTGCGGCTATCCGTGGCGGGACCTTATGCGCTGGCTTTGCAGCCTGAACACCGCGCCGACACGCTGCTAGTCGAACATCGTTGCACCGCCAGCATCGGCGTCACGCTGTTTCAGGACGGGAAAGTTGGCCAGGACGAAATCCTTAAGCGGGCTGATTTGGCCATGTACCGGGCGAAAGATGCTGGCAGGAATACGATTTGTTTTTCAGACAATACCACTGGCTTGACGTGATCACAGTCCGTTCGACTGTTCACCCGACGGCAGTCAGACTCATTGGGCCGCAAACCCTTCACCCGACGGCAGTCAGACCCCCTGGGCCGCAAACCATTTAAGCGTCTTTTCCCAGCCGTCGCGTGCCGGGCCTTCCTGGTACGACGCCCGGTAATCCGCATGGAACGCATGCGGCGCGTCGGGGTAGATTTCAAAACGCGAGGTCAGTGCAGCCTGGTTTGTTTTCGCGGCGGTCAGCGCGGCCTTCATTTGAGCGATGGTCGTCGTCGGGATGCCCGTATCCTGGCCACCGTATAGCCCCAGCACCGGGGCCTTGAGCGACCCGGCCAGGTCAATCGGGTTTTCCGGGAACTCGGCACTTGTTTCACCCACCAGCCTGCCATACCACGCGACGCCAGCCTTGATGCCCGTCAGTTTTTCGCAGGCCAGCCAGGTGATGCGCCCGCCCCAGCAAAACCCGGTGATTCCAACCCGCTGCGTGTCGCCGCCGTGTTGTGCCGCCCACTGGATGGCGGCCTCGATGTCGGACAGCACTTGCTGGTCTGGCGTCTTGGCTACGATCTGGGTCATGATCTCGCCGACTGTGCCGAGTTCGGTGGGGTCGCCGGCACGTGTAAAGAATTCCGGCGCAATCGCCATGTATCCCGCCTTGGCCAGCCGCCGTGTGACATCGGCAATGTATTCATGCACACCAAAGATCTCGCTCACCACGATGATGACAGGCGGTTTGTCGCCGCTCTTGTCAGGACGTGACATGTAGGCTGGCAGCTGGGTGCCATGCGAGTCGATCACGACTTCTTTGCCTTCAATGCCTGAGAAGTCTGTCTGGATCGCCTGGGCAAGTACTGGTTGCGCCGCCGTGGCAAAGCCACCTGCCAACCCTGCAGCCGAGGCCGCGACCAGAAAATGCCGTCTGGTCCGTTGTCTGGGTGCAACGAGTGCCAGGCCTTCTTTCAATAAATCCGGGTGCATCGCTTGTCTCCTGCACGTGTGCGCACTGCTCGCACCCGGCACGTTAGGGTTTTCATCGATTTTAAAATAGTACAAACATTATTACTTTACGCAATAAGCTTATAACGCAAATAACTAATCAAGGCTTCCGATCGTGGGTGCTCAAGAGAGGACGCAGTGACAAGAGCCAGGAGACGGCGTGAGTGCTAACAATGCAAGACAGAAGCTGGGGCGGTTGCGCCCGGCCCCCGAAGGTTTCATTCCACACGAGGTCGTCGAGCATGTCCAGGTCCATGGCCTTGACTCAACGCGGCGCGGCTTCATCCGCAAGAGCTTCCTGACTGCGCTGGGTGCCACCGCAGGCATGGGTGTCATGTCACGCAGCGTAGCGGCTGAAGGTGACCCCGTGATTCTGGAAAAGCAGGTCTGGCAAACCACGCTCGGGCAGCCGGTGGCTTCCTTGCCCTACGGCGTTCCATCGAAATATGAAGCGAATTTGCAACGACGCGAATCGCCCGGATTGACGCGGGTTTCAGCCGCTTCGGTCGCGTTCACGCCACTGCAAGGCCTGTTTGGCATGATC
>CAIJKV010000357.1 GCA_903821335.1 uncultured beta proteobacterium | reverse complement strand
TTTTTATGTCACAAATGTATCCGTTGTTCCTGAACGTCGGATTTTTCGGTCAGGACCCAGCCTATCAGTACCTCTTTGCTGGCGTTGATATATTGCAGGGGCACGCCCCTGTGCACACAGATCATCCCGGTACGCCGCTTCAGTCACTGATTGCATTAATGATATTGATTGCATGGGGTGCTTTGACAGTTCTCGGCAGAACAGAGGCCCAAATATTCGAGTCGGTTCTGTCAATGCCCGAAACCTATCTTGCAAGCATTTCAATTGTGGTTCTGGTGCTGGGTGCTGTCGCAGCATACTTTATCGGGCAGCGGGTTTATCAATTTACCAACAGTGTCGTGGCAGCCATTTCTTGTCAACTTGGCCCTTTGTTGTTTGCTCTTGTCTCTCCCTATATGGTCTATCCCACACCGGAAGCCGTACTGCAATGCATATCCATAGGTTTGCTGGCAGTGTTGGCACCGGCATTGTTGACCAACGGCATAGCGAACCGAGGCGCGACCAACAAAACCGCGATATGCGCAGGCGTTCTTTGCGGGCTCGGCGTCGCTGTAAAAATTACGTTTTTGCCTATGTTGGGCTTGTTGATTTCGCTTAGGTCGTTTCGACTGATTGCTACCGCAGTTTCTGCAATGGTGCTCGCTTGGCTTGTGGGTGTGTTGCCAATATTTTCAAGATTACCAGTGATGTTTGCTTGGTTTTATCAGGTGCTTACGCATACACAACTTCATGGCCAAGGGGATCAGGCTGTATTTGCCTGGCAGCAGTTCATACAGAACATCAAGTATCTGCAGGGTATGTTCCCGTTGTTTTATGCAGTGATGATTGTTCTGGCGCTATGCCTGGGTTGTGGCTGCGTGCTGATGGCATCAACCGCGTTCCGTATGCGTGGTGACAGACATTCTTCTCAACGCGGTGTCACAGAATATCAGCTACGGACGGCCGATCTGATGCCGGCTATCTCAATGGTGCTGGCAGGGGGGGCGCAGACCATCATGGTCGCGAAGCACCCGGGACCAACCTACATGATTGGTGTTCTGCCGATCATGTTGGTAGGAGCTGTCTGGTTAATTTATGCGCAACGCATTTGGGTGCCGCCTAAACCGCTTCGCCAGATAATCTCGATCGCGTGGGTGACGCTGCTCTTTTTCACTGTGGTTACATCAAGCATCGCTGGGTTCAGAACAATTCAAGCCATTCATGGTGAGGGATACCAATCCTACAAGGCCATTAAGAATCAAATTGACCATTTTCAAAGTCCAATTTTAATTGGTACGTTTAACTGCAACTTGCCGGAGTGTGCCTTGTGGTTTGGGCTATTACTCGTCCCCGAAATGGACCTCAAAATGGACCGAATCACGCCAGACTTCTACCATTTTGATATTTTTTCAAGGAAGTTGCATTTGCCCGGCGTAGGTGAACTGTCGGCAGCGGACACAGCAAAGACCGTCAATCAGCTTGTACAATCTGGCCGCCCCGTGCTGTTGATCTCCCCGCCCTATGAACATCTGGCACAGTTCACGCTGCAGAAACTTTTGGAAACGCCAATCCAGAATTTGTATCGTGTAACGGGTTTTGAACAACCCAATCAGTAGTCATCCAATGAACACTTTTGAAGCCGAATCAGCCCAGTACCAGAAGACTCGCGTTGCTTACTGGGACTTGGTCAACTCCAAAGTGCTTCAACCTTCGTCTGGTTACTATCGCAAGCGATTATTGACGGCATACCAGCAACTAATCAGCGAAGGTGCCAGCGTACTTGAGTTGGGTTGCGGGCGCGGGGACTTGCTGGCGGGATTAAAACCAGGTGTCGGCGTAGGAATTGATTTCTCAGCCCCAGCCGTGGAAGCCGCCCGGCAGCGTCACCCTCATCTGGAATTCATACAGGCTGATGTGATCGATCTTGATATTTCAGATCGCAAATTTGACTATATCGTTGTGTCTGAGTTGGTCAACGACTTGTGGGATGTGCAGACACTACTTGAACAGATTCCTCGCTTTTGTTTGCCCAGGACCCGGATCATTTTCAATTTCTACAGTCATCTGTGGAATTTGCCTCTGACGGTTGCGCAAAAATTTGGAGTCGCGACGCCCAGGCTGAATCAAAACTGGCTTGCGCCCCAGGACATGAGAAATTTGCTCGAGATTTCCGGATTTCAGCCTTTACGAACCTGGGCGGAAATCATTCTGCCAGTGTCGATTCCAGTGGTTTCCGACTTCGTCAATCGCTATATCGGTAAGCTGTTCCCATTCCGGCATCTGGCGATGGCAAACTTCATTGTGGCCCGCCCTACTCCAGAGCTGACCGGTAAGGAAAAATTGTCGGTGTCGGTCATCGTCGCGGCCAGAAATGAATCCGGACATATTGATGAGTTGATGGAACGGATTCCTGACATGGGTTCCGGTACCGAAATTATTTTCGTTGAAGGTAATTCGACTGATGACACCTACGAGGCCATCGAAAGGTCGATCGCAAAGAATCCCCAGCGCAACAGTCGGTTGCTCAAACAACCAGGCAAAGGCAAGGGGGATGCTGTCAGGGCAGGGTTCGCCGCCGCGACGGGTGACATCTTGATGATCCTCGATGCAGATATTACGGTTCCGCCCGAGGACCTACCGAGATTTTATCAGCTGATTGCGGAGGAGTCGGCCGAGTTTGTCAACGGGGTTCGGCTGGTGTATCCGATGGAAGGCGAGGCGATGCGGTTTGCCAACCTTGTCGGGAACAAGTTTTTCTCCTGGGCGTTTAGCTGGTTGCTCGGGCAGCCCATACGCGACACCCTATGTGGAACCAAGGTACTGCGACGCACGGATTACCTGCGCATCGCGGCCAATCGGGCCTATTTCGGCGACTTTGACCCTTTCGGTGACTTCGACCTGTTGTTCGGAGCTGCCAAGCTGAACTTAAAAATACAGGAAGTCCCAGTACGCTACCGGGCTCGACGCTATGGCGAAACGAATATTTCGCGCTGGAGTCACGGATGGCTGTTGTTGAAAATGGTTGTTTTTGCTGCACGTCGCATTAAGTTTGTATAAGCTTAACTAAATCAGACTGGAATTTCGCTCAGGTTTTGTATTGATAATATGAACTATAAGAAAAAAATATTGCTTTTATTTATACCGTGCATGTTCGTATATATAAACCTGGTTTATCTGTCCATTCTTTTTCCAATATATTCAGGACCACCTGGTTACGATCAGGATCCTGCATATATGTATATATTCAATGGCCTCCTATTGCTTGATGGCCAGGGTCCATGGCAGGTGGACCATCCGGGTACGCCGTTGC
>CAIJKV010000356.1 GCA_903821335.1 uncultured beta proteobacterium | reverse complement strand
GGTCCATTGCACTTCGCGCGTTTCAAAAATATGCATCATCGCCAGGCAGAGCAGGGCGCTGGTGGTGAACTGGATGAACGAGCCCGTACGCAAGTCGAACGTCGGGCAGTAACGCTTCTGATAAAGCGTCCCCAGCGTGATTGACAGCAAGCCGGTAAAGATGAACAGAATGCTGACCGGTGAGAGTCCTTCGACGTGAATTTTTTCGAACAGGACAAGCGCCACGCCGACGAGCCCGAGCAGCAAGCCGCACCACTGTCGGGCTGTCACGCGCTCGGACACGCACGATGCGAGCACGGCGGTCAGAATGGGTTGCAAGCCAACGATCAGTGCGGCCAGGCCTGCTGGCATCCCTTGCTTGACCGCGACCCAGACCCCACCCAGATAGCCGAACTGGAACAGCGCGCCTGCAATAGCGATATGAACGACCTGGCGCCCGGTGGGCCACGCTGGCCTGATCCAGAGAATCACGGGCAGCATGCAGGCGACCACGCCACCGAAGCGAAAAAACAGGAATGTCATCGGTTCCGAATACGGCATGCCGTAGCGGGCGATGATGAAGCCTGTGCTCCAGATCACGATGAAAACGGGAGCGATCAGAATGGATCTGTCGTTGTTCATGTCAAGGCGTCGGTCCGCCTCGGGGCAGCGCGCGCGTGGCGGTCTTGTTCTGTTCCTACCTGGCGGGAATTTTGCTTTCGCAGGACTTGTTCGCCGAGACGATCATTGCCGGATCGATCTTCTTGCTGCCGTCGTGAATTGCCATGGCGTCGTTGTTGGTGAGGCGTTCGGACAGGTAGCCACTGTTGCACTGGCAAAATATTTTGATGTCGTCATCGGGCACGGTCATCGGGCGTTGGGCACGCTGTTTTTCAAAGCAGCTCTGGTCGGCACGTTCCATGAAACGGTTGTTTACGAAGCCCGTCATTTGTGCTGACGCGTTGGCAGCCAGACAGATTGCGATCAATCCAAAAACAAGGCGCATGATAACTCCCGAAAACGAGGCCACCGACGCAGGTCAGGAATTGATTGCGCCGCAGGCAGGCAGTCGGCATATTAGCAGTCCGCAGGCCGCGAACCGATGACAGTCAGCCAGATGGGAAGCGGGAATGTCTGCCGGCGGTTATTCTAGGTTTTTTCAACAATGGCAGTGAGCCGGTTTTGATCGCGCTGACTGCACCGTCCACCCATTCCACGCTGATGCCCCGACGCCACGCCTGCGACGACCTGATCGACTCAACCTATGCCTTCAGGCGTTTGTTGGTGACGCTGGCAATCATGACACTGGGTAGCAGTTGCATGTATGTGGTGGCCGTGGTGCTGCCGGCTGTACAGGCTGAATTTGGGGTGTCACGCTCCGACGCCTCGTTGCCTTATACCTTGCTGATGATCGGGTTTGGTGTGGGCGGCGTCTGGATGGGGCGCTTTGCCGATCGCTTCGGGGTGCAGGGTTCGCTCTTGATCGGTTCGGCCGGCATCCTGGCGGGTTTCGTCTGGGCAGGCTACTCGGGAAATATTTTCAGCTTTGCACTCGCCCACGGGTTGATGCTTGGCTTGCTGGGTGCCTCGACGACCTTTGCCCCGCTGCTGGCCGACACGTCACTGTGGTGGAACAAGCGCCGCGGCATCGCTGTCGCGATCTGCGCCAGCGGCAACTATATGGCGGGTGCCGTGTGGCCAACCGTGGCGCAATATGGGGTGACCACGATTGGCTGGCGCCAGACCTATCTCTACATGGGCCTTGTATGTGGCCTGGGCATGGCTTTGCTGTCGTTGTTACTGCGGCAACGGCCACCGCTTGCCCGCGTGACCATCGCCGGCAGCACGCACGCTCTGAAGACTGAACGCCCCTTTGGCCTGAGCGTTGGCCGTGCCCAGGCGTTGCTGTGCGTGGCCGGACTGGCATGCTGCGTGGCCATGGCGATGCCCCAGGTCCACATCGTGGCGTACTGTACGGACCTGGGCTTTGGCCCGGCCCGCGGTGCTGAGATGCTTTCGCTCATGCTGGCGTGCGGCATTGTCAGTCGCCTGGTGTCGGGCGCGATTTGCGACCGCATTGGCGGGGTGCGAACCCTGTTGCTGGGGTCGGCGCTGCAAGGTGTTGCGTTACTGATGTTCCTGCCGTTTAACGGGCTGGTTTCGCTGTACGGCATTTCCGCCATGTTTGGCCTGTTCCAGGGCGGAATCGTGCCTTCCTATGCCATCATCGTGCGTGAACATTTTCCTCCACAGGAAGCCGGGCGTCGTGTGGGTGCGGTCATCATGGCCACACTTCTTGGTATGGCGCTGGGGGGGTGGATGTCTGGCAAGATCTTTGACCTGACAGGGTCTTATCAAGTCGCCATGATTAATGGCGTGCTCTGGAACATGCTTAACCTGAGTATCGCTGGATGGTTGTTCTGGCGGGTTCGGAACCAGGAACGCGTTCAGGCGCAAGCCCATGCGCACGGTGCCTTGCCCGGCACCCCTATAATTTCGCACAACACCCTCCCTCAATCGAAGAGTATCTGAACGATGCTGCTCTGGTTCGTCATCATTTACTGGATTATTTCGGTCGGCATCGGCCTTTGGGCGGCGTTGCGTGTCAAAAATACCGCCGACTTCGCCGCCGCTGGGCATAGCCTGCCGATGCCGATCGTGACCGCGACCGTTTTTGCCACGTGGTTCGGTTCTGAAACCGTTCTGGGCATTCCCGCAACTTTCCTGAAAGAAGGGCTGGGCGGCGTGGTGTCGGATCCCTTTGGCTCGTCGCTTTGCCTGATATTGGTTGGGTTGTTTTTTGCCAGGCATCTCTACAACCGGCGGATGTTGACGATCGGGGATTTTTTTCGGGAAAAGTACGGCCGTACCGTCGAGGTGCTGATCACACTGTGTATCGTCGCCTCCTATCTGGGCTGGGTTGCCGCGCAAATCAAAGCACTGGGCCTGGTGTTTAACGTGGTGTCCGAGGACCTGATTTCGCAGACGGCAGGCATGATGATCGGCGCGGCAAGCGTGCTCGTCTATACCCTGTTCGGGGGCATGTGGGCTGTCGCGATTACCGACTTTATCCAGATGATCATTATCGTCGTGGGCATGCTCTATATCGG
>CAIJKV010000355.1 GCA_903821335.1 uncultured beta proteobacterium | reverse complement strand
CGCGTCCCAGCGCATCTGGCGCGCAGATAATGATTTCATGCCTGCTGCAGTGCTCATCGTCTTTTCCCATGGTTGAACATGGGTGAATTTTGAACTCCACCAGATTCGAAATCTATAACGGCGTTGAGTTACCGGTTACCGACAAAGTGCAGTCCCGGCGATCTGAGCCTGCCGACCTCTAAGGCCGATAGTTCTTTTGCGACGCGCGCCATTGCTTACCCATCAATATACCCATCAATGGACATGCTATAGGATGAACCATGCTGAATCAACCTGAAACAACACGTACAAACAAATATATTATTTTCAATGCCTTACGCGTTCGAACTCGACGCGCAAATGACGTAGCTTGTCGTTTTGGTTATGCGGAGAACGGACGTCCGCTCCGCCATAGCACCAATGAATAAGCGCCTCTCGGGGCGCTTTTTTGTTTGTGCCCGCCCAACAACCTCGCCGCAACCCAAGTCCATGAATGCGGTCTTGCTCAGATTGTGATGAAGTGATCAATTGCCCACCAGGGACTGGATACTACCCAGGCTGCAACGCTAAAATGACGTGATGGAAAACCCACTTGATAAGACCGCTCAGTTCCTCTTTTACTCGTCTACAGATGGCACCGTAAGGGTTCAAGTGCTAACCGGGGGGGAAACCGTATGGGTTAGCCAGAAGGGTATGGCTGAAATTTTCAGCGTCGACGTACGAACGATCAACGAACATCTTAAAAATATCTTTGTTTCTGGAGAGCTTAATGAAGATTCAGTTATCCGGAAATTCCGGATAACTGCCTCAGACGGCAAGACATACCTAACGAATCACTACAATCTCGACACTATCATTTCGGTTGGATACCGTGTCAATTCAGTCCAGGCCACTCAATTTAGAATTTGGGCGACGCGAATCCTTAAAGTGTATTTAATAAAGGGTTTCGCCCTAAATGACGACAGGCTGAAACAGGGCGGCGCTCTCTTTGGAAAAGACTATTTCGACGAACTGCTTGAGCGGATTCGTGAAATCAGAGCATCGGAGAGGCGCTTTTACCAGAAAGTCACAGACGTATTTTCTCAGTGCAGTATTGATTACGACAAGGAATCAGAAACGTCTCACGCGTTTTACGCCGCAGTTCAAAATAAATTTCATTTCGCCATTCATGGAAATACAGCCTCAGAACTGATCACACAGCGCTCTAGTGCCGATCAGCCAAATATGGGACTGACATCATGGAAGAACGAGAAGGCTGGGGGAAAAATTCTGAAATCGGATATTTCCATTGCAAAGAATTACTTGAACGAGACAGAAATTCGCTCCTTAAACCGGCTGGTTTCACAGTACCTAGACTTTGCCGAAGGTCTGGCAGAGCGCCAAAGAGTAATGACTATGGCCGACTGGGTAGCAAAACTTGATAATTTTCTGAGATTTAACGAGTACGAGGTTCTTGCAAGCGCAGGAAAGATTTCCGCCGGCGCAGCGAAACAAAAGGCAGAGCTCGAGTATGAAAAATTCAGAATTGTTCAAGATCAAGAATTTAAATCAGATTTTGACAAGATGGTCGTAGATGTGAAATCAACCGGGCACTTACCAGACAGCTCGCAAGACCATTGACGGAGGTCAGTGGGGAAGGAGTATTTGCCGCCCGGGGCATAGCCGATTAGCCGAAAAGCCTGGTTTGTCATTTCAGCGATCAGGTGCTGGCTCGCCGCCATACCCTCATCAGGGAAAACCTCCTAAAGTCCCCCCTGAATCTGGCTGGTGCGCCCTAGCTGGTGACGAGTTGCACAGGCGGTTTAGGCGCCTTGATGCGTAGTCGATGCCACAGCAAGGCAGCCGCGCATGCGCCAAATACGGCATGCACCAGCCAGACGCCAATCGAAAACGGCAATTTTCCCGACAAGATCCAGCCTTGTGACAAGTTAATCAGGTTGAGATACAGCATGGCCACCAGGCCTGCGATCAGCAAGTCCCCTGAACGACCGATACGTGGGTTGACCGCGCCAAGCGGCAAAGCCATCAAGGCCAAGTTCAACGCGGCCAGTGGCAGCGCAAGGCGCCACATGATCTGACCCCAGGAATTCAACTCCTTGTCTGACAGCAGCAAGGCCGTCGATCGTGCCCTTCTGTTGTCACGCGCCTTATTGCGCGCGTTATCCAGTGACTGTGGGCCATCTTTATTTTCTATCCGCACGCCAAACGCATCAAACTCCGCCAACCGCATTTCCGGCGTACCAGGCTTGAGGTCATACCGGTGACCCTGTTCCAGGACAAGGAACCGATCGCCATTTTTTTCCGTAACCGTGCGCGCCGACGAGGCAGTCACCAGCACCAGCCATTCAGGATCAATCAGCCGCATGAACACCTGGCCCAGCGTACCGTCGTCGGTGGCACCCTCTTCCACGAAAAATACACGCCCACCGTTTTCAGTTTCCAGAAATTTTCCGGGGGTTATTTTCGACAGGTCAGACCGCAATTCATACCTGGCCCGGTACTCCTCAATTTGAAGGTTGGCCCAGGGCGTGGCGAACAGGGTCAGAAATGCGATCAGCATCGAAACAGGCACCGCGACACGGGCGATCGGATTGATCCAGTTGAGCAGCGATAGCCCGCTTGAAAACCACACCACCATTTCTGATTCACGATAATTGCGCGTCACGGTGGTGAGCACACCAATGAACAAGGAGACCGTAAGAATGATGGGCAACGCCGCGATGGTGGTGAACGTTGCCAGACCGATCACGACATCGGACCCGATTCGGCCAGCGGCGGCCTCACCCAGCAAACGCACAAGAATGACACTGAGCCACACCACGATCAGTGTCGACAGCACGACGCTGGAGTGGTTGAAAATCTCAGAGACAACAGAACGTTTGAATAGGGACATGTATCAAGCTGTGGAATGTTTAAAAACCTTGACCGCATACAGGTCTGCGTGCAGGTCTGCGCGCAGGCCGGTGTGCAAACCGTTGCACGGGCATATTTTAGGGCCGAACCGAGATCGCCGCTCTCAACGCGGGCAGGCACCTTTTGTCAGCGGTTCGACAATCGCCCATTCAACCTTCAGGGTGGGTTCGGGCTTGAACCGGTTCCACGGAATCGTGAGCAACCCTTTGTGCTCGGCCCGGTCAAGCAACGCCTGAACCTTGGGACGTGGTGGCTTGGCATCCTCACCGCGGTCAACCAGGACAAAGGCCCCACACTCGGCCACCAGTTCTGGACGCACCCAAGGTGTTTCCCCAGGCTCGGCATCCAGGAAAATCAGGGGTTGGTATTTTGACTTCACTGACAATACACCACCCAGCCACTCGTCAGCGATGGCAAGTTTCATGGGTACGCCTATCCTGGCATCCCAGATTTTGTCCGTTTCAATTGCCAGCTGAGCAGCCGGAAAATTCGAACGAGCCGTGCGTTTAACGATGTCAACCAGCACACCGCTCGAAAGCGCCACACCGCCCGCCATCAACACGTCTATCGACAGACACACCACCAAGGCGGCTCTGACGAGTGTTTGCGTATCCACATGTGGCAGCCAGCGCAGCGCGTACACGCCAAATAAAACAAAGAAGGCGGCGGCCCAGTTTGCATGCAGGGTCACCAGCCCGAGGCCCATCAGGGAGGTCAATACCATGGGCCCCAGCGCCATCATGGTGACAAAACGACCCTCTGGCTGGCCAACGCTTGCTTCGTGCACGGCGGGCGCTCGCCGGAGTGCATACTTGATCACGCCTGCCGCGATGAGCAGTGGCGCCAACCTGGAAAGCTGACTGAGCAAAAACCGCCCCAGCCGCGTCAGGTGATTGGACTCGCTACTGACTTGGTAATTGGCATACTGGAATGTCGGGTAGTTCTCGGTCACGAGCCAGTGAATATGGGGAATAAGCAGTACGACGCACACGACGATCGCCAACACCACGCCGACCACGGCTTGCCAGTTGCGCATGCGTGGCTCAAGTAGCACCCAGGCGCCGATCACGGCGAACCAGATCCCCGCACTGTATTTCGTCAAGACGCACATCGCTGCGGCGACACCGGCCAGGGCCCACTGCCACCACTTGCCCTCACGCACACCGAGCAACATCATCCACAAGAGCAAGGCCACTGGCATCAGTTGCAGCGTATTCTGGTCGGCAACGATACCGTTGACACCATGATAAAAAATCAGGCTGGTGAACAGCACCGCGATCAGCGCACGCGGGGGGGTCGATACCAGCAGGGCGATGCGCCAGACGATCAACAGCATCAGGGAAACGTTGGCCATTCCGGCGAAATAGGTGACCCAAAAAGAGCGCCCGAACAGGAATGTCCAGAAATGCACCCACCAGGTTGAAAAAGGAGGATGTTTGTAATAGCCCCACTGGAAGGACTGTGCCCAGACCAGCTCCTCCATGTTGTCCCAATGCGGGGCACGCTGACTGATTGTCGCCAGCAGTGACCACATCAGGAAATGGAAACCGACAAAACACAGCACCAGCATGGCAAGGTGCTGCGGGTGACGCAGGTCTATGCGCGTACAAAACTGCCTGATTTTACTGACCGCGCTCATTTTCTGGCTCCGGAATCCAACGTGATCCGCCCCCGGGAAGGGACGCACAAGTTTACACAATTGAGGTGTCCCAACCATGAACGAAGATGCTTTGCGCCAACTGCCGGTCAATCAGCGTGACAGCCGGAACTGGCCGTGTTGGCGAACGAACGGGCACCGTGCGACGAGTTGTGAAAGAATGTAGGGACTGAAATTATTTGTTTCACCTACTGTCAACAGGTCGCGATGTAGCGTCGCGCCCTTACGCAAGCCAAGATCTAAAATGCAAAATAATCCGCACCATGCGTCACTTGAAACGTCTCGCCAGGGGTTAGTTCCTGTGCAGCCAGACGCTGCGGCAACGGGACAGGCGCTCGTCGTGAGTCATCGACGCAAAGTATCCCTCGTGGTGCCCATCTTCAACGAAGGCGACGGGATTGAGCTGCTTTTCAAGACGCTTTGCCCGATTTTCGACCAGGTGCCAGACCTGGATTTCGAGGTGATTTGCGTCGACGACGGAAGCACCGACGACACCCTGACAAAGTTGATTGCTTGTACGACCATCGATTCGCGCTTCAAAGTCGTCGAGTTGTCGCGTAATTTTGGCAAGGAATCTGCCCTGACAGCAGGCATAGACGAGGCGACTGGCGACGCCCTCATACCGATCGACGCAGACCTGCAGGATCCTCCAGAACTCATCCCGGTCATGATCAAGGCCTGGCAGGACGGCGCTGAAGTGGTGCTCGCTCGTCGCGCCAACAGAAGTTCAGATCCCTTTCTGAAACGGCAGACAGCAAAATTCTTCTATCGGTTCCATAACCAGTTCTCCAGCATCCAGATTCCCAGGAACGTCGGTGATTTCCGGCTCATGGACAGGGTCGTCGTTGACGCCCTGAAACAGCTCCCGGAACACCACCGATTCATGAAAGGGCTGTTCGCCTGGGTAGGGTTCAAGACTGTCACGATCGACTACGTCAGACAGGTTCGCGCCCGGGGTGGCACAAAGTTTTCCGGCTGGAAGTTGTGGAATTTCGCACTAGAAGGTTTCACGAGCTTTAGCACTGTGCCGCTGAAATTCTGGTCCTACGTTGGCGTATTCGGTGCGGTATCCACCTTTGTGTATGCAGTCGTGATTGTTGCCAGGACGTTGATATCAGGGGTTGATGTGCCGGGTTACGCATCCTTGCTGGTGGCAATACTATTCTTTGGCAGTCTGCAACTGATCAGCGTGGGGGTGCTTGGCGAGTACATCGGTCGCATCTATACCGAGACAAAAAACAGGCCGGTGTATCTGATTCGAAAACGCTACTGATCGAAAAACGTGGCATGACATGACACGGCTCGAGTCGCGCGACCAAAGAAACGGCGTCCTCCTGGGACGCCGCCTTCGTGCGCCCTGCAAGGTTTAGATCAGAAGCGGTATGACACGCCCAGACCAACAGCCAGAGGATTCAGGTTGACGGTACCAACCTTGTTGCCGAGAACGCTGACATCAGCGGCCATCTGGATGTATTTCAGATCGACGTTCAGGCCCCAGTTCTTGTTGAGCATATAGTCAAAGCCAACCTGGCCGACTGCACCCACGCTGGAGTTGTTGATCGAGGCAACACCACCCAGAATGTTGCTGGTCTTGTAGAAAATGGTGTAGTTGATACCGACACCCACGTAGGGCTTGAAGGCACCCAGATCGGTGAAATGGTACTGAAGCATCAGTGAGGGTGGCAGCGCGGAAATAGTACCGGCCTTGCTTCCGCCCACATTGATGTCAATGTCCTGCGGCCAGGTCAGCACCAGTTCTGCGGCGATATTCTTGGTAAAAAAGTAGCTGAAGTCGACCTCAGGGATCCAGAGGTTCTGAGCCTGGACCTTGGTAGTGCCGCCGAGTGGCAAGCCACCAGACTGACCGTTATCCCAATTCAGGCCTACGCCACGAACACGCACCATGAATGGTCCAACTGCTTCCTGCGCCTGAGCCTGCACCGCAGTGGCAGACAACAGGCCGGCGGACAGCATTGCAGCAACTAGAAGTTTCTTACTCATGGCATTTCCCTATAAATTTAGTGTGTAAGGAAATGTTATTGCCGACCTGTGTCAGCACAATTGACATCACGCAAACCGTCATCAGATGAATATTGATATCAATCAATACGCCATATATCCATTGATTTATGTTGTAAAAATACAATATCAGTCCGAAAAACGGCCTGCGGGTAGGTTATTTTTGTTTTTTTCGCATCGTGGCGACCAGCGTCAGCGCACAGGCTGAGGTGAACACATAGAACATACTGGGCCCCCCAAAGCGCATCAGCGCACCGGACAGGATCGGGCCCAGGCAGGCACCCAGCCCGTACATCATCAAGATCAGCACGCTCAGCCCCAAACGGCGGTCTGCCTCGATTCGGTCATTGGCCAGCCCGGAAGCCAGCGCATACAGCGTGAACTGCAACATTCCAAATGCCGCCGACAGCACCAGCATCGTCCAGTACGGCCAGGACATCCAGCCCCACATCAGCATGGTCAGGCACGCCAGCGTCAATGCATTGAGTCTGATCAGTTTCGCCCGTTGGACCCGGTCGGACAACCAGCCCATGGGCCACTGTGACAGCAGGCCTGCAATCACCGCCGTGGACGTATAGATGGCGACTTGACTGGTGCTCAGTCCCTGTTTGACCGCGAATACCGCAGCCAGGCCGTAAAACGCACCGCAAATGTTGCCAGTCAGAAACACCGTGGTGAGCGCATCAGGCACACGTCGCCAGAAATACAGAAGGTCGAGTGGTGCCGGGACCTGCGCCGCCGGATGCAGCCTTGCTGTGAGGGCGACCGGGATCAGGCAGACCGCCTGACAGATCGCCGCGAACGTCAGCGGGCGCAGATCAAGCGTCGGATACAGGGTGATGGACAGTTGGCCGAGCGCCGTGCCTATCCCCGACAT
>CAIJKV010000354.1 GCA_903821335.1 uncultured beta proteobacterium | reverse complement strand
GCTGCGCTCGATGCCGGTGTTTTCGATGCGCTGGTCACGCAGCGCACCGCGCAGGTCGGTGACCAGGGAGTCGTAGCGGGCCGTCAGCGCGCCCTGCATGTCAACCTGCAGCAGGAAATGCACACCACCGCGCAGGTCCAGTCCCAGGTACATGGGGTGGGCGCCCAAGGCGCTCAGCCAGGCGGGTGAGGCAGGCAGCAGGTTCAGCGCAACGGTGTAGGTCGGCTCGGCGGGGTTCGGGTTCAGCGCGCGTTCGACCACATCGCGCGCCAGGATCTGGATGTCGGTACTGGCAAAACGCACACGCACTGTGCCGACAGGGCCGTTCTGTTCAAACACAGCGCCTGTGCTGGCAATGCCTGCCTTCTTGAGAATGTCTTGCACACGGTCGAGCGTCGACATGTCGATCTTGAGTGTTGCCTTGGCGCTGGACACCTGGACCGCCGGCGATTCGCCGTAGAGGTTGGGCAGGGTGTAGAGCAGGCCGATCACGACCGCGGCCAGCACCGTCAGGTATTTCCAAATGGGATAGCGGTTCATTGCCGACGGGTATCAATAAGGGATTGAAGCCCACCACACAATGTGATGGGCCCACACTGAGATGCTTAGAGAGCCTTGATGGTTCCCTTGGGCAGCACAGCTGAAACAGAGGATTTCTGCATGATGATTTCGATCGGTTTGTCGCCAAGGTCGGCAACTTCGATGGTGACATAGCTGTCGTTGACCTTGGTGATGCGGCCAAGCAGTCCGCCAGCACTGACGACTTCGTCGCCTTTGGACAGAGCGGCCAGCAGGGCTTTCAATTCTTTCTGGCGTTTCATCTGGGGACGAATCATCAGGAAGTACAGGATGACGAACATCAGGGCGATGGGAGCCATGCCCATCAACGAACCAAGCGTGTCGCTCGCTTGAGCTAAAACGATACCGCTAATTGCTTGAGCAGACATAGGGGTCTCCTGAGAGGGTGATTGGAATAGCTGGCTATTGTAACGATTTGGCCGAACGGTCTTTGTGAAACTGTGTTCGCCAGCTTTTGAACGTGCCGCCAGCGATGGCTTCGCGCATTTCCGACATGAGGTCCAGGTAGTAGTGCAGGTTGTGCAAGGTGTTTAATCGGGCACCCGTAATTTCATTGGCGCGCTGCAGGTGATGCAGGTAGGACAGTGAAAAATTCTGGCAAGTATGGCACTTGCAGGTCGGGTCGAGCGGGCTGGTGTCGTCGCGGTACTTGGCGTTGCGGATTTTGACGTCGCCGAATCTGGTGAAGAGCCAGCCGTTGCGGGCGTTGCGCGTGGGCATCACGCAGTCGAACATGTCGATGCCCCGGGAGACCCCCTCGACGAGGTCTTCGGGGGTACCCACCCCCATCAAGTATCTGGGGGCGTTGGCTGGCAGGCGCGGCGCGACATGGGACAGGATGCGCATCATATCTTCTTTGGGTTCGCCGACCGACAGTCCGCCGATCGCGTAGCCATGAAAGCCGATCTCCTGGAGGCCTGCCAGGGACTCGTCGCGCAGATCCTCGAACATTCCGCCCTGCACGATGCCAAACAGGGCGTTAGGGTTGCCCAGCGCATCGAACGATTCGCGTGAGCGCCGTGCCCAGCGCAGTGACATGCGCATGGATCGGGCAGCCTCCTCTGTCGTGGCGGGCTTGTCGTTGATCATGTAGGGGGTGCATTCGTCAAAGACCATGACGACGTCGGCATTCAGGTCGGTCTGGATCCGCATGGATTCTTCGGGTGTCAGGAACAGACGCGTGCCATCGATCGGCGAGGCGAATTTGACGCCTTCCTCGGTGATCTTGCGCATGCCCTGCAGGCTGAACACCTGAAACCCGCCTGAATCGGTCAGGATAGGCTTGTGCCATTGCATGAACCCGTGCAGGCCGCCGTGTTTGGCGATGACCTCGGTGCCAGGCCGCAGCCAGAGGTGAAAGGTGTTGCCCAGCACAATTTGCGCGCCGACTTCGGTCAGTTCGTGGGGCATCATCGCCTTGACGCTGCCGTAGGTGCCCACGGGCATGAAAATCGGGGTGTCGACCATGCCGTGATTCAGTGTCATCCGGCCGCGTCGGGCCTGGCCATCGGTGGCAAGCAGTTCGAAACCCAGGCCTTGTACGGGCGCTGGCGTCGGGTTGGCGGGGAGGGTCGTCATTGGTTGCGATTCCGTTCAAGAAACATGGCATCGCCATAACTGAAGAAGCGATAACGCTGGGCGATCGCGTGGGTGTACGCTGATTTCATCGTGTCCAGGCCGATCATGGCCGACACCAGCATCAGAAGTGTGGATTGAGGTAAATGGAAGTTGGTGATCATCGCGTCAACCACTTTGTAGTCAAAGCCCGGGGTGATGAATAGTTGCGTGCTGCCACCATGCGCCTGCAACGGGCCGGGTCGCAGCGCTTGCGCGGCGGATTCCAGCGCGCGTACGCTGGTCGTGCCGACTGCGATGACGCGTCCGCCCAAAGCACGCGCCTGTTCGATGGCCGTCACGGTGTCGGCCGGCACGTCATACCACTCGGCGTGCATCACGTGATCGGAAAGCTGCTGCACCCGCACAGGCTGAAACGTCCCGGCGCCCACGTGCAGTGTCACGAAGGCCTGCCTGATGCCCATCTGTTCGAGCCGCGCGAGCATGGTGTCATCAAAATGCAGTCCGGCGGTCGGGGCGGCGACGGCGCCGGGCGCGCGCGCATACACAGTTTGGTAACGCTGGAGGTCTTGCGCGTCTGGCAGGTGCGTGATGTAGGGCGGCAGGGGAATGGTGCCGTGTTGTTCCAG
>CAIJKV010000353.1 GCA_903821335.1 uncultured beta proteobacterium | reverse complement strand
ATTCCATCAGGAATTGACACTGCTGCGCCGTGACCTGCATGCGCACCCGGAACTTGGTTTTCAGGAAATGCGAACATCCGGGATTGTCGCAGGCGCTCTCGAAGCGTTGGGCGTCGAGGTGCACAGAGGTATAGGCAAGACGGGCGTGGTCGGCGTGATACACGGACTGTCTGACGCATCGCAACGCATGATCGGTTTACGCGCCGACATGGATGCGCTGCCGATCCTGGAAGAAAGCAATGTTGACCATCGCTCAACCAAACCGGGTCTGATGCATGCCTGTGGACATGACGGCCATACTGCCATCCTGTTGGGCGCAGCAAAGCACCTCGCGCAGACTCGCAATTTTGATGGCACTGCGGTCTTGATATTTCAGCCCGCAGAAGAAGGCTTAGGTGGTGCCCGGGCAATGATCGATGACGGGCTGTTTGACAGGTTCCCTTGCGATGCGGTGTATGGGCTGCACAACTGGCCAGCGCTGCCGGCTGGTGTGATTGGCATCAACCCTGGTCCGATGATGGCAGCTTCTGACAAATTCGAAATCGTGATTGAGGGCCGGGGCGGTCATGGCGCGCACCCCTACCAGACGATTGATCCGATTATCATTGCAGCGCAAATCATCACCGCACTCCAGACGATCGTGTCGCGCAACGTGCATCCTGCAGAATCTGCAGTGATTTCGATCGGCTCAGTGCAAGCCGGCAATCCAGCTGCGGCGTCGGTGATCCCGCGCGAGGCCCGACTTGTTGGCACCGTACGCACCTTCAAAGACTCTGTTCAACAACTAGTCGAGACCCGCATGCGAGAACTGATCGCGTCGATCGCCAGCGGATTTGGTGCGAAAGCCGAGCTGCGCTACCAGCGCTCGTATCCCG
Organism: uncultured beta proteobacterium; assembly: GCA_903821335.1. Taxonomy (GTDB): domain Bacteria; phylum Pseudomonadota; class Gammaproteobacteria; order Burkholderiales; family Burkholderiaceae_B; genus Zwartia. The sequence continues at coordinate 5,609 of CAIJKV010000353.1, read as the reverse complement.
CGACGATCAACACACCACGTGAAGCCAATTTTGTGGCCGACATTGCCACGGAAATGTTTGGCGCAGATCGCGTGGTGCGAGACCTGATCCCATCGATGGGTTCTGAAGATTTTTCATATATGCTGCAGGTCAAGCCAGGTGCCTACTTTCGTCTCGGCCAGGGTGGCGCCGAAGCAGGCAACCTGTTGCACAATTCATCATTCGATTTTAACGACGACGTCATTCCGGTTGGCAGCGCGATGTTTGCGGCGCTGGTTGAACGCAGCATGCCGATAGCCGAGAAACCATGACTATAGATACCCTCACCATTGCACGTCCTGACGACTGGCATTTGCACCTGCGCGATGGCCAGGCGCTCCAGGCCGTCGTGGCGGCGACCGCCCGGCAGTTCGCCCGTGCGATCGTCATGCCTAATCTCAAACCGCCCGTCACCACTGTCAAGCTCGCCCTGGCGTACCGTGAACGGATTGAACTGGCGCTTAGGGCGGCAGGCGTCGCGCCAGGAGTGTTTACGCCGTTAATGACCTTATACCTGACAGACAATACAGTGCCAGACGACATCGTCCAGGCGCATGAGTCTGGGTCCGTTGTTGCTGTCAAACTCTATCCGGCAGGTGCGACCACCAATTCGGATGCTGGTGTGACTGACTTGCTCGGGCGCTGCAGCGCCGTGCTTGAAACCATGCAGCGCGTCGGGATGCCACTGTTGATTCATGGAGAGGTCGCAGACCAGACTATCGATATATTTGACCGAGAGGCCGTATTCATCGAACGTGTCATGAAACCGCTGCGTCACGCCTTTCCTGAGCTGCGAGTCGTGTTTGAACACCTGACGACAAAGGACGGTGTTGAGTATGTGCGTGACGCCGCCGGCCCCGTTGCTGCCACGATTACCGCGCAGCATCTGCTCTACAACCGCAATGCAATTTTCCAGGGTGGCGTGCGACCGCATTACTACTGTCTGCCAATACTTAAGCGTGAAGCGCATCGTGTCGCACTGGTTCAAGCCGCAACAAGCGACAGCGCGCGATTTTTCCTGGGGACTGATAGCGCGCCGCACGCACGCGGACTGAAAGAGCATGCCTGCGGCTGTGCAGGGTGCTACACGGCATTGCACGCAATGGAGTTGTACGCCACCGCTTTTGACCAGGCCGGCAAGCTCGACAAACTCGAGGCCTTCGCCAGTTTCCGAGGTGCCGACTTCTATGGGGTGCCACGCAATCGTGACGTGCTCACGCTGGTGCGAGAGCCCTTTGTTATTCCAACAGAACTTGCGTTCGGTGACGAGACGATTGTTCCGCTCGCGGCCGGCGAGTCGCTACCCTGGCGCATGGCGTAACGCAACCATCACGCCAGTGGCTGCGCGCGCTCAGCCCTTGCGGGCTTCCAGCGATTCCCATCGCGCAAAGTGTTTGAGCAGCAGTTGCTCTATTTCAGTCAGCCTCGCTTGTATCGTTCCGAGTTTGCTTGCGTCATCCTTGTAGAGCGCACTGTCGCTCATTTGCGCGACAAGTGCTTGCTGCTCTTGTTCCAGCGCATGGATATCAGCCGGGATTTGCTCGAGCTCCCTGGCTTCCCAGGGCGTCATTTTCGCTTGCTTGGGTTGCACTGCCTGGGCCGCCACAGCCACAGCCGCGGGCGTCGGCGCAAGCGAAGTGACAATCGCAGCAGGCGCTGGTGAAGCCTTTGCCTGTGGGCTGGCATTGGCGGGCTTAGGCGGCTTGAATGCCTTGCGCTGACGTAGCCAGTCACCAAAGCCCCCAACATAATCCTTCCACCTTCCGTCGCCTTCGTAGGCAATGGTCTGGGTGACGACGTTATCCAGGAACGTCCGGTCGTGGCTCACGAGCAATACGGTGCCTGGGTAATCCTGCAAAAGCTCTTCCAGAAGTTCAAGCGTTTCGATATCAAGATCGTTGGTCGGTTCGTCCAGCACCAGGATGTTGGCGGGACGGGCAAACAACCGGGCAAGCAGCAGACGTGCACGCTCGCCGCCAGACAGGCTGCTGACAGGCGACTGTGCCCGCGCGGGCGCGAACAGGAAGTCACCCAGATAGCTCATCACGTGCTTGCGATCACCGCCGATTTCGATCCATTCGCTGCCGGGATTGATGACGTCCGCCAGTGTGGCATTTTCATCAAGCTGGCTGCGCATCTGGTCAAAATAGGCGACTTTCAGATTGGTGCCGAGCCTGACGGTACCGCTGTCAGGTTGTAGTGTGCCCAGAATGAGCTTGAGCAGCGTGGACTTGCCGGCACCATTGGGCCCGATGAACCCAATGCGGTCTCCACGCATGATGGTGGTCGAATAGTCCCGAACGACGACATTGTCTGCGAACGATTTCGTCACGTTTTCGAGCTCGGCGACGAGTTTGCCGGAACGTTGCCCCGAGTCGATCGCCAGTTGCACATTGCCCTGGCGGTCTCGTCTGGCTGAGCGTTCGACGCGAAGCGCCTCAAGGCGCCTGACACGACCCTCATTGCGTGTGCGGCGCGCTTCGACCCCTTTGCGTATCCAGACTTCTTCCTGGGCAAGCAACTTGTCGAAGCGCGCATTTTCAAGGCGCTGCGATTCCAGCCACTGTGCTTTGCGGACCTGCCATTCTGAAAAATTGCCAGGAAAACTCAGCAGACGACCGCGGTCAAGTTCGACAATGCGAGTCGCCACGGCGTCGAGGAACCGACGATCATGGGTGATGATGATGGCGCTGCCAGGCCATTGTTTGAGTAGGGCTTCGAGCCAGTTGATGCCGTCCAGATCAAGATGGTTGGTGGGCTCGTCGATCAGTAGCAGGTACGGTTCACGGGCAATGGCCTGAATCAGTGCGACCCGCTTGCGCATGCCCCCGGACAGCTCACCAACAGGTTTTTCGCCAGGTAGGCCAAGCTTGTCGATCAAGGCGCGCACACGCGAGGCGCGCTGCCAGTCTTCGTCGTCCGGGTCGTATTCGCCAAACACCGTTTCCTCGATGGTCAGATCCGGATCAAGTTCAGGCTCCTGTTCGACGGTGGCCACGCGGACATGACCAGCCGTGACGATGGAGCCGTCGTCTGGCTGTGTTCGCCCGTCGAGCAGTCTCAATAAAGAGGACTTGCCGGCGCCGTTGCGACCGATCAGGCCGATACGTTCGTCGGACTGGATGGTGAGGTCGGCACCGTCGAGCAACGGATGATGTCCGTAGGCGAGGTGGACCTGATTGAGTGTAATGAGGTTGGACATGTGAGGAGGTATGAGGCGCACCGGATTGGCGGCAAATGTTCGGCAGACCGCTATTGTCGCAGGTGCGGAGGTTCTCTGCTCTGCGCAATGGGTTCTGACCGGTTCGGCCGTACAATGCGCAGGCAAGGCAGATTGGGCAGTCGCGGTGCGTTTCGCATCGAGGAAGGTCCGGACTCCATAGGGCAGGGTAACGGTTAACGACCGTCCGGTTGGCAAGTGCGCCTGGCGTGCTTGTCGGTTGAGGACTAGGGCCACAGAGACGAGTCTGCAGTGAGGGTGTGTTTTCGGACGCACTCCGCCACGGTGTTCCCGTGGTGATGAGCACGCTCACGCGGGTTCGACATTGCAGGGTGAAACGCGGCAACCTCTACCCGGAGCAACACCAAATAGGCATGCGTGTGACTTCGGTCGCGACGGGCGGCTCGCCCAAGTATGCGGGTAGGTGGCTAGAGTATTCCAGCAATGGTATGCCCAGAGGAATGATTGCCTGCCGGCGCAAGCCGGTATACAGAATCCGGCCTATAGATCTGCCTTGCACTCCCCATTCTCGTTTTGAGCCAAGCGACCTCTTTATCAGGTCGTTGGCTTGCGTGCTGACACATTTTAAAAAATATGTGTACAGGCAAACCCTCGCATTGCAGTTCACTAAGGACTTTTACTTCATTTCGCAATCCTCTGATTTTGCACAATATTTTCATATTGCGACGCATGCAAAACTTTATCTAAGTCCTTGTTGTCATTGAAAAAATCAACTTTTCCGCTTGACCAGGTCTGTTCGTTCCCTTAGAGTGGTGAAAAGTAGGTTTTTGTGCAAATTAGTGGGGTAGATGGGTGTTTCAAGGAAGCAGTGCGCTCACGCTTGATGCGAAAGGTCGGATTAATGTTCCGACTCGGCATCGCGACGCTCTCGTCGAGCAGGCGCGCGGCTGTCTGACGCTGACCCGGCACCCTGATGGATGCTTGCTGATGTACCCCCGTCTCGAGTGGGAAAAAAAGCGCGAGCAGATCGCCGCGTTTCCCATGCAGGCCCGCTCCTTGCAGCGACTGTTACTCGGGAGTGCACAGGATGTGGAAATTGATGGATCGGGCCGGATTCTTGTCGCCCCCGAACTGCGGTCGGCTGCTGGCCTGACGCGTGATGTGATGTTGCTTGGGATGGGTGCGCACTTTGAATTGTGGGATGTCGCTGCGTTGGCGCGCCGAGAGGCCGATGACCTGTCGCAGGGCATGGCGGATGTACTGAACCAGTTTTCGTTTTAAGCCGTGAGTGATTTCTTGCATCGGCCCGTGCTGCTGGCGCCGACGATTGATGCCCTGGTGTTGCCGGGTTATGGCAAGCGACAGGTTAAGGACGTCGACCTCGAAACTGAGGGTCTGGCGCGACTGTCAGGGCTATATGTCGACGGGACCTTTGGACGTGGCGGCCACTCGCGGGAGTTGTTGTCCAGATTGAATGCCGATGCCCGGCTCGTGGTGTTTGACAAGGATCCGCAGGCCATTGAAGCGGCTCGTACGCTGGCTGCCGTGGATCACCGTGTCACGGTGGTGCACGAAGGCTTTGGATCCATGCTCGACGCCTTGTCGGCACTGGGCATCGATGCTGTGGACGGTGTCATGTTCGACCTGGGGGTGTCATCCCCACAGATTGACGATGCGGCACGCGGATTTTCGTTCATGCGGGATGGCCCGCTGGACATGAGGATGGATACCACGCGCGGTGAGACCGCTGCGCAGTGGCTGGCTCAGGCCAGTGTTCAAGACATGCAGGAGGTCATAGTTCGATATGGCGAAGAACGGTTTGCTTTTCAGATTGCAACGACGATTGCTGCTCGCCGCGCAGAACGGCCACTGCTTACCACGCTCGACCTCGCCGAGCTCGTGTCAGGCACCGTCCGTACGCGCGAAAAGGGGCAGCATCCGGCGACTCGCACCTTTCAGGCTATACGGATTCACATCAATCGGGAACTCCAAGAGCTCGAGGGCGCCCTCCAGGCAGCTCTGACACTGTTGAAAACAGGCGGACGTATGGCCGTGATCAGCTTTCACTCGTTGGAAGATCGCGTCGTCAAGCAGTTCATTGCCGCAGCATCCCATCCGGAAGCTGCGTATGCCCGCCTCCCTCTGCGCGAAAGTGAAATGCCCCAGCCAGTGTTGCTCGCACTGGCAAGGGTTCTGCCCACTCAGTCCGAATCCAAAGAAAATCCACGGGCACGTTCTGCGGTGCTGCGCGTGGCGCAACGCACCCTGACCCCGCTTGGCAAGGAAGGGGCAGCGGCATTTTCGCCTGCGCCTGCTGTGCCAGCGCGTCGCGGCAAGAAGGGGGCGCACTGATGGGGCGCCTGAACTTCTTTGTGTCGGTGATTCTGATGCTGTCGGCGATTTCGCTGGT
>CAIJKV010000352.1 GCA_903821335.1 uncultured beta proteobacterium | reverse complement strand
GCGCGCATCTTGAACAAGGCGCGCGACGTGTCATCCAACAGACAAGAATAAATACGAAGAAGCACCACGCCGACTTGATCGAACAAGTACAACAAGAACACAAGGCGATTTACGAAGCCATTGCGGCAGGCGACGGTCAAGCAGCGGCGCATGCAGCCGAGACACATTTGCATAATTCTGCTAAACGCATGAATATCTACTTGCTCGATGCCTGATCAGAGGCAGCAGCCGTTACAAGCCGCTGTTTTTCTTTCGAGATTTGAAATCGCCACCAGGAAATCGGCTCAAACCCTTGGCCGGGGATCGCGCGAGACGATTAAGTGACTCGCACGTGAAACTGCGGCGCTTCATCATCAAACGCTGCCCTCTTTTAACACCCAGTCACACCACGAAGCATCATGCCCTCTAAACTCACACTACGACAGCCGCTGCCACCTAGCGCCGGCGAGGTCTCTGATCACGCTGGGCAAGACAAAACGACCTGGCGCGCACTGCGTCGTGAAGAAGTCCTGGAACCAGAACGCCCCATCATCGATGCGCACCACCACCTGTGGGAAAGGAACGGACATGCCTATCTTTTCAAGCAATATCAGGCTGATGCCAGCTCATCTCACAACATCCGGGCTTCTGTTTATATCGAGTGCGGTGCTTACTACCGCGCCACTGGACCAGAAATGATGAGCCGTCTGGGCGAGGTTGAATATGCCAATGGCATTGCCGCCATGGCGGCAGCTCAATTACCTGGAAGCCCGCAAATTTGCGCAGCCATCGTTGGTACCGCTGATCTGACCTACGGTGCAGAAATTTCACGATTGCTTGATGCCCAGCAGGCAAGCGCAGCAGAAAGGTTTCGCGGAATCCGGTTAATTACAAAGTGGGATCACGATCAAGCGCTGAACAATGGCCGCTACGTATTACCTCAGGGCCTATTGACTGACAAAGATTTTCGAGCAGGGTTCGCACAACTTGAATCAAGAAACCTAAGCTTTGATGCCATGATCTATCACCCACAACTTTCAGAATTGACTGATCTGGCACGCACATTTCCGGGCACTACGATCATCCTGAATCATATTGGCGGGCTGCTAGCGAATACCCGCACGTACAAAGAACAATCCCAACAGGCTACTTCGCACTGGAAGGCTGCGATGCTAGAACTTTCCACCTGCCCAAACGTCTTGGTCAAGCTCGGTGGGTTAGGCATGCCCTACTTGGGATTTGGGCTAGACAAGCTCGCGATCCCTGCATCATCTGAGCAACTCGCCCAGGCGTGGGGACCATTATTCAGGTTTTGCATTGATACATTTGGACCCGACCGATGTATGTTTGAGAGCAACTTTCCGCCAGACCGTGAATCCGTCGATTTTCCAGTGCTCTGGAATGCATTCAAACGTATCGCTTCTGAATATTCCGATCAGGAGAAGCACGCGCTCTTCTTCAGTTCTGCAGCACGCGCATACAGGCTCACTGTTTAACCCCTATTGTCGCGCGAAGAAACATGCATATGATCTCACTTTGAAATAGGCACTTTTATTTTTCCAAGAACAGGAAAATATAATGATAATTCGTCGATGGCGTTCGGCACTTGCAATCGTAATATTTGCGATGGCTTTCCAGGCATACGGGACCGAAACTGCAGCCAACTTTCCCAGTCAGATGGTCAAAATCATCGTGCCCTACACCGCAGGCGGTCTGACGGACGTAATGGGCCGCGCGCTGGCATCACGTCTTGAGCAAAAATGGGGCGAAACTGTCATCGTCGACAACAAGCCCGGCGCATCTGAATCTGTGGGTGCAGCGTTGCTCGCAAAAAGTGCCGCCGACGGCCTGACCATATTCATCGGCAGTGATGCCCCATTTATAGTTAATGGTTTGCTCAAAAAAAACCTGACATACAACCCAGACACGGACTTCGAACCCATCACACGCCTAACCGAGAGCTTCGGCGTGTTAATCGTTCGCCCAAGTCTTGGTGTAAAAACACTTAAGGAGTTTCTGGAACTTGCCCAGAGAAAACCAAATCAGGTGACGTTTGGATCCGAAGGTGTCGGTAGCCCGTCAGAATTCAGAATGCGAATATTGGGAGGAGAATCAGGCGGTTACAAAATGAGTCATATTCCATACAACGGAATGAATCCAATTATGACCGACTTGCTAGGTGGCCGTATCGACAGTGCATGGATGCCCGCACACCTTGCAAAACCACAAGTTGACGCAGGTAAGGTCATACCAATTGCAGTCAATATTCCAGAGCGTACATGGATGTTCCCAAGTGTACCGACAATGAACGAACAGGGCTACGTTAACGCCAACATGACATTCAAGATGATGTTGGCGGCTCCTGCTGGGACACCCAAGCCGATTATTGACAAGATTGCACTTGATGTCAGAGAGATAATGAAAGATCCTGACTTCTATGAGCAGGTCATCAAACCGATCGGTGGCATCGTGATTGCCGACACACCCGAGCAGTTCACGGCATACATCAAGAAAACAAAACCTTTTCTTGCGAATGTAGTTAAAGAGGCCAAATTTGATACTCAATAAATCACACCAGGCACCGCGACAACATCCATAGCGATGTAGCCATTTTGGTAAGATTCGGCTACGAGATCACAGACAAGCGCCCATGCTGCGCACACATAAAAAAACCCACCGTTTTTTTGTCGGTGGTTTTTTCTATCTTTTTCACGTGAAAAGTATCTAACTCTGAACTTGGATACTAGCTCTTCATCATTAATGGGGTAGAGCCGAAATTTTTCAAAATTACCGGCTGAGGGTTTTGGCCCACTGCGGTTGGAACGGCATGTTTTGCCGTGTTTGATGGATACTGCTCATCCCCCGTTAATGGGGTAGAGCCGTGTGTAGTAGGTGTGTAGTGGATTTGCGGGGCTTTAATTTTTTGAAAACTGCCCGCAAACCCGCAT
>CAIJKV010000351.1 GCA_903821335.1 uncultured beta proteobacterium | reverse complement strand
GTTTGATTTGCTAATTGACGCCTATTCTGGCCGCACGCTCTATTACAGCGACTGGGATCAGCAAACCATGTTTGGCAAGGCAACGGCCATCGGCATTCCGTTCCATCGTGGTGAGTTCGGCTGGTGGAACCAGGCGCTGCTGTTCGCTTTTGGCGCCAGCGTGATATTTTCTATCGTGTCGGGATGGGTGATGTACTTCAAGCGCCAGCGCCGGGGTGGGTCTCGTTTGCCCCGAATGGTCCCAGGCGCCTGGAAGTCGCTTTCGGTTGGTATGTGGTGTGGGGCATTGATGATGTGCATCGCAATGCCACTATTAGCGCTATCTGCCGTTCCAGTGCTCATGATCGAAGCCGCGCTTGCATGGCGGGTCACAGGTCGCAGCAGATGACAGGAATAAGTCACTTGATGACTGCAAAGGGCAACAGGCCGACCCAGTCGGCCTGAGCTGTTTTTAACAAATTCTTGATCCCGGTTAGGTTTTTAGGCAGTTCTCTCAGAGGCGTACCAGGCTCAGCACAATCTGTTCCACACTGAACGCATCTGGTTCCAACCTCAGGAGAGAACTATGCGAGTGATTCGATGGCCACTGCAAGCGTTATTGACGCTTTTGATCCTATTCAGCGCTGCATGGGCCAGCCCAGGTTGGGCCGCTGCCAACACGAAATCTGACGCCGATGTCGCCATCGGGCAAAAATGCCTGAAATGCCATGGCCCCGAAGAAGACCCGGGCATTTACAAAGAGTGGAAAGGTAGCGCGCACGCTGCCAAAGGCGTGGATTGCTATGACTGCCACAAAGCCAAAGAGGGCGACAAGGCTGCGTTCAAGCACAACGGTGCGACGATACAGGTCATCGTGACGCCCACCACCTGCGCCAATTGCCATCCAGTCGAAGTCGAGCAACAACAGCGATCGCACCACGCCAAAGCTGGCAATATTCTGGCCTCGGTGGACAACCTGCTGGGAGAAGTCATAGGCGGCCCAGCGGCTGTCAACGCTGGCTGTAAGCAGTGTCACGGCAGCACGGTCGAGATTGATGACAAAGGCAAGCCCACCGCGCAAACCTGGCCCAACACCGGCATCGGCCGCAAGAACACCGACGGCTCGCTGGGCTCTTGCTCGGCCTGCCACGCACGACACGCTTTCTCGTCAGCACAGGCACGTACGCCTGACACCTGCGGCAAGTGTCACATTGGCCCAGATCATCCGCAGCTCGAAATCTACAACGAGTCCAAGCACGGTATTCTCTACCGCGCCAACGTTGACAAGATGAACCTCAATTCCAAGAATTGGGTGGTGGGTGAGGACTACACCGCAGCACCGACCTGCGCGACTTGCCACATGGGTGCCACCACTGACCAGAAAGTCACCCATGACGTCGGCGAACGGATCTCCTGGACACTGCGCCCGGCAGTCTCGACCAAGCTCAACATGATCCGCCTGGCTAACGGCGACGAGTTTGATCAACCCGAAGGTGTGCCTCTGCCCAAGATCGGCGATGTCGTCAAAGATTCAAAAGTGGTCAAGATCCTGACTTGGGAACAGCGCCGCGACTTGATGAAAAACGTTTGCGTCACTTGTCATGCCGCCAATACGGTTGACGGTCACTACAAGCAGTTTGATGACGTGGTCGACCTCTACAACGACAAATTCGCCAAACCGATCGCGGCAATCATGAAGGAACTTGAAGACAAAGGCTATCTGACGCATCAACCGATGGACGCCAAAATCAAGTGGACATGGTTCGAGATCTGGCACCACGAAGGCCGACGCGCCCGGCACGGTGCTTCGATGAATGGCCCGGACTACACTTGGTGGCACGGCATTTATGAGGTCAGCCAGAACACTTACTTCAAGTGGATTCCTGAGCTCAAGGAAGTCGTGCGCGCAAAGGATGGCAACGAGAAATTTGCCAATGAATTGTTGGACAAATACTTCAAGCCGATTCCCGGTCACGACTGGTTCTTCAACGGCATGGGCAAGGATGCTATCGAGAAAGTCCGCAAAGGCTACGAAGAGCGCTATGGCAAAGGCTCGATGCGGTAATACATACGCAATTGGCTGATCAACGGCTCTTCTGAACAGGAAGAGCCGTTTTTTTGACAGCAAAAACCGCTGTCCCACGCGCTGAAAATGTCCTAAACGCTGAATACCGCTTAGCCTAAGCGTAGTGATCGCGCATTCACCAGCCTGATTTCAGCACCGACCTACTCACAAAATGCCACGTTGGTGCAATGCGCGGATGCGCTCGAGATCATAGCCAAGCACGCTCAACAGAATTTCATCTGTGCTGTCGCCAAGTTGGGGCGGTGCAAGCTGGTAAATCGGGGGCGTGTCCTGTAGCCGCAACGGGCTGGCAATCGTCGAAACCACTCCCCCATCCGGCTGCTTCATGTCGACTCGCAACGCACGGTGCTGTACCTGCTTGTCTTCGAACACTTGCGCGTAGTTGTTGATTGGGCCACACGGAACCCCTCGCGCTTCAAAGCGCTCAATCCAGTCCGCCTGAGTGCGAAGCAACATCGTGCGCGCGAGTTCAGGTACCAAGGTCGATCGCCCGGTGACGCGCCCAGACACCCGACGCCAACGCTCGTCTGCCGCCAGATCCTGCCTTTCAATTGCTGCGCAGAATTGCTGCCACTGGGTATCGTTAC
>CAIJKV010000350.1 GCA_903821335.1 uncultured beta proteobacterium | reverse complement strand
TTCAGGAACCCGAATTTGCGGGCACTGTGCTCAACGCTGGCACCTGAGCCCGTGACAAGCGTATGCAGGACGACGCCTGACTGGGACTGTAGCGCCGGTAATAACAGCGCCTTGCCAAACAGACCGGCACCCACGACGCCCAGGCGCACGGTGTCGCCGGACTGGCTCGATTTTGCCTGCGTGGTGGGCAGCGGCAGTGTGCGCTCGATCGTGGCGCTGTCAGGGTACGCGAGCAGCACGCCGATCGGCTGGACTAACTTGCCGGCCACGAACTGGGCATAGACGTCTTCTGCCTGGGCAATGCTGAACCGATGCGTAATCAGAGACTTCACGTCGACTTTCTTGTCGGCCAGCAGGCGCAGGAACTCTTCCAGGTTACGTTTTTGTGTCCAGCGCACATCACCGATCGGCAAATCAATGCCTTCGACTTCGTAAAGCGGGTCAAGCGACCCAGGACCCGCTGCCTTGGACACGACCAGCTCGACTTCCTTGAGCCACAGTTCGTTGCGGTCAGGGTGGATGTCGGCAGTACCCACCACGACAATCCTGCCCTTGGTGCGGCAAAGCTGCACGGCTTGGTCTACGGGCCCACGATCTTTGGTGGCGGCGGTGATGATGACGGCATCTGCACCCTGACCGGAGCTCTTGGTCTCGGTCATACGTGCCAGGTCCGCTGGGTCGGAAGTGACCTCGTTGAAGCCGAAGCGCCTGGCCAACGCAACCTTGTCTGCTGCCGGGTCGAGCGCGATGACTTCGCAGCCATAGGCACGCAACATCTGGATGGTGAGCAGTCCGAGTAAGCCCAGGCCCATCACCACGACGCGCGACCCGAAGGTCAGATTGGCGCTGCGAATGCCATGCAGGGCGATGATGCCGAGCATGCCAAAGGCGGCCTCTTCCTCGGACACACCGCCGGGAATCCGGCACGCCAGATTGACCGGGATGGAAACGAACTCAGCATGTGACGCGAAACCCTGGCCCACGCAGGCCACGCGGTCACCCGGTGCAAACTCGGTCGCAGCGAAACCGCACTGTTCGACGACACCCGCGCCGCTATAACCGAGCGGGGTTGGGGTATCCAGGCGACCCATGGCTTCTTGCCAGGTCTTGAGCAGGCCTTCTTTTTTTGCCTTGTCCCAGGCGCGCCTGACCAGGTCTGGACGCGAGGCCGCTTTGCCCAGCAAAGACTTGCGACCCAACTCGATGGTGGAGCGCTCGGTACCAAGGCTGATCAATGAATGGCGAGTGCGCACCAGCAGGCGCTTGCTGCCGCACTGCGGCACGGGTACGTCACGCAGGGTGACGTCACCCGTCTTGTAACTCTGTACGACCTGTTTCATTCGCGGCCGGATCCCTGTCGCAGCACATAATTCTTAACTGCGGACGACATGCCGGGCGGAAACTCAGCATCACGCGCAATTGCGTCCCAGTTTTGCTCAAACCATTTGATGGTCTGGCGAATGCCGTCTTCAAACGTGGTCTTGGGGTCGTAGCCCAGCAACGCTTTGGCGCGATCGACACTCGCCAGCAAGCGGGACTTGGTGTCCCATTTGCGGCGCTCGGTGATCAGCAGGCCGGCTTTGTTGCCAGTCAGTTCGTTGACGACGTTGGCCATTTCAACGATTTCGATCTCGCGGGCCGAGGCGATGTTCATCTCGGCGCCGATTGCAGCTTCGGCAATGCCGGCGCGCAGCAAGGCATCGACGATGTCGTCGACATAGGTGAAGTCGCGCGTCATCTTGCCGTCGCCGGTGATCGGCAAGGGCTGGCCTTTCATGGCCCAGTAGATAAAGTTGGGGATCACGTTGCGGTACTGGCCGGGGACCTCGCCCGGGCCGTACGAATTAAAGAAGCGTGTCTTGACGACTGGCAGGCCATAGTGGTGCCAGTAGAAGTTGCAATACAGCTCGCCCGACATCTTCGATATCTGATAAGGGGTGGTCAGATGCATGGACATAAATTCTTCTTTGAGCGGCAACGGTGCCTGGGCACCGTAGATCGCACATCCAGAGCCGGCGTAGACAAAGCGTTTGAGCCCGGTCTGCATGACGGCGTATTCCAGCATCTTGATGGTGCCGAGCTGGCTGACCAACAGGTCTTTCTCGGGATAGTCGACCGAGTTCTGGTTGGCAAAAAATGCGGCCAGATGGAAGATGTAATCAGGCTTTTCGTGAAAAACGCGTTTCAGGTCGATGTCATTGGTAATG
>CAIJKV010000349.1 GCA_903821335.1 uncultured beta proteobacterium | reverse complement strand
TGGTCGAGCAACTCATGCGCAAGGCCCTGCGCCGTGGACTCACGTCGATCCTGTTCGCACCCGCCTACAAGGTTGGGCAGGCTGTGCGAGGCTGGCTGCCCCAGACCCTCGCGCGCAAGGTGCTTGCGCGGCGCGACACGGGCGTGCGTCCGTCAACGCGCTTGCACGCGCGGCAGATCCTGATCCTGGCTGGCTGTGTGCAACCCACGATGATGCCTACCATTGATGCCGCCACCATCCGTGTGCTGGATCGGCTGGGAATCGGCACTCAGGTCGTCCAGGGCGCAGGGTGTTGCGGCGCGCTGAATTTCCACCTGGATGACCAGGACACTGCGCTGAACCAGATGCGGACGAATATTGATGCCTGGTTGCCATGGCTCGAGTCAGGAAAAATCGAAGCGATCGTGATGAATGCCTCGGGTTGTGGCGCAATGGTGGCGGAATATGCCTACCATTTGCGCGACGACCCCGAATACAAGGTGAAAGCCGAGAAAGTCGTCGCCCGCGTGCGCGATATCGCCGAACTGGTGGCACCGCATGCCGAGGCACTGGCTCGCCAAATCGACCCCGCGCGCTTGCCCAAGCGCCCGGTGTTTCATCCGCCGTGCACGCTGCAGCACTGGCAGGGGTTGCGCCCGCTGAGCGAGCAGTTGCTGGCCCAATTGGGTTTGCACCTGCAGCCCTTTACCGACAGCCATCTTTGCTGCGGGTCTTCCGGTACGTATTCGGTGCTGCAACCCGAGATTTCAACCACGCTGCGAGACCGCAAGCTGGCGAATCTGGACGAGGCCAGGCCAGATGTGATGATGTCGTCCAATATCGGTTGTATCGGGCACTTGCAAAGTGGCACGGATACCCCCGTGCGTCACTGGATCGAGGTGGTCGACGCCGCGCTGCTTGCAGTCTGATTTTACCGTGACGGCACGACCCTGACGCTAACCTTGCTCGAGGCTGGGTCGAGTACGTTACCATCAAGGTCTTGTGTCCAGATCAATTTGTTGTGGGTATGTTCAAGTCCTTCCTCGTTTTCGTAGTTGTCTCTGTTTTTTCCGACTTGGCTAGCGCACAAGCCACCAATATCACGCGATATACGATCCTTCTGGACAATGGCACCGTTGCCGGCGAACAGATTGTCGAGCGGGTCAGCCCCGATACGATCAAGGTCCATTTTGACGTCAAGGAAAATGGACGTGGACCGACTCTTGATGAAGTCATCAAGCTTGCCCCGGACCAGACGATGCGTGAATACCAGGTCACGGGTATTTCCGAAATGGGCGGCGTGGTCGAGGAGCGTTACCTGCGCAAGGGCAACCTTGCGGAATGGGTTTCAAAGTCCGAGCGTGGCAGCAGGCGCTTGCGGGGCAAGGGGTTTTACCTTCCGCTCGATTCCTCATGGCAAGTCAATTCGCTCATGATCACTGCCTTGTCCAACTCACGGACGAACACGATTCCACTCATCCCCGACGGTAACCTGGTCCAGCAACGGCTCGACGAGGTGGCTGTCACCAACAATGGTCAAAATCAAGTTTTGCAGTTAGTGATGCACACCGGGATCGGTTTGAGTCCTCAGTTTTTCTGGGCCACAACCGACGCTGATCCCCACCTGTTCGCCGTCATCCTGCCAGGCAATCTCGCTGTGATCCAGGAGGGTTGGGAAGGCAACCTGCCAGCACTCAAGCAAAGTCAGCAAGCGGCCTCGGAAAAAATGTTGGCGACCCGCGCCCAGGAACTGCAACACCCGATGCCGGGGCTGACCGTTATTCGCAACGCGCGCGTGTTCAACTCGGAAACCGCTGTCCTCAACCCGGCCTCGGATGTCTACATCTTGCGGGGAAAAATCACTGCGATATTTCCAGCTGGGTCCAAGGTAGGCAAGGCGGAATATGAAATAGATGCTGCAGGACGTGTGTTGCTGCCTGGACTTTTCGACATGCACGCACACATTAACCGCTGGTCCGCTGCGTATCACCTGACTGCGGGGGTCACTTCAGTGCGCGACCTGGGCAACTCCAACGTCGAACTGCAGGAAATGATGGATGAGGCCGAGGCGGGGCAGTTGCTGTTGCCTCGGTTGATTCCGGCAGGATTCGTCGACGGGAAAAGTCCCTATTCGTCCCATGACGGCTTTCTCATTGCTGAGGCGGGTGACATACAAGCTGCGGTTGACTGGTATGTCTTGCGCGGCTATTCGCAATTAAAAATATACAACTCGTTTCCTGTCGAACTGATCCCGGACATTGTCTCCTACGCGCACAAGCGGGGCCTGAAGGTCAGTGGCCATGTGCCCGCCTTCATGCGCACTGAAGACGCGCTGGATGGCGGCTTTGACGAGATTCACCATATCAATCAGGTGCTGCTCAATTTCCTCGCGACGCCCGAGACCGACACGAGGACACTCGAGCGGTTTTACCTGCCCGCTGAAAAAGTCGCTGGCATGAATTTCGACTCGGCCGATGTTCAGGTTTTTATCGACAAGTTGAAAGAAAACAATACGGTGATCGACCCGACGCTGACGGCGTTCGACTTTATCAAGCAGCGCGACGGCGAGACTGCCGAACCGTATCGGACCATCGCAAGTTTCATGCCACCTGACATCCGGCGTGGCTTCAGGATGGGTATCATGAACATCCCGAACGAAGAGACGGCCAAGCGCTACGACGCCTCGTACAAAAAAATGGTGGAGTTTGTCGGACGCTTGTACAAAGCAGGGATTCCGCTGGTCGCCGGCACCGATACCCTGGCCGGGTTTAGCCTGCACAGCGAACTGGTCCTGTATGTCAAGGCAGGGTTGACACCCGCCCAGGCGCTGCAGATCGCAACGCTAAACGGCGCCAAGTTCACCAATACGCTCAGTGACCGGGGCACGATCACACCGGGCAAATTGGCTGATCTGATCCTGATTGATGGTGACCCGACTAAAAACATCGAGGACATTCGCAAGGTGGCGTTGGTCATCACGCGTGGCAAACTGATCTACCCGAATGAGATTAACCGGGCAATCGGTGTCAAGCCGTTTGTGCTGGCGCCGCCCAAGCTTCGCAAGGTGAACTGAGGCGAACGACACGATCGCGTGTGGCCTTTTTTTCTGCAATCAGATTTGCATGGTGTTGCTGCCCGAACCGAGGCAAAAAAATGAAGCCCTCTTTGTATTCCGTTCGACTGGAATGTTAAGAGGGCTTCTTTTTGTATCGACAGCGTCAAACTGCCAGCACGTTGCGTGGCAACGTGCCGTGGGTTTACTCGACCGCTTTCACAAGGTCCTCAATGACTTTTTTAGCGTCACCGAAAACCATCATGGTCTTGTCGAGGTAGAACAGTTCGTTGTCCAGTCCGGCGTAGCCGGAAGCCATTGAACGCTTGTTGACGATGATGGTCTTGGCCTTGTAGGCCTCGAGAATCGGCATGCCGGCAATCACAGACTTGGGGTCGTTCTTGGCGGCGGGGTTCACCACGTCGTTGGCACCCAATACAAGCACGACGTCGGTCTGGCTGAATTCGCTGTTGATGTCATCCATCTCGAAGACCTGGTCATAAGGCACTTCGGCCTCGGCCAGCAGCACGTTCATGTGCCCAGGCATCCGACCCGCCACGGGATGAATCGCATATTTCACGTTCACGCCATGTTCAGTGAGCTTCTCAACCAGTTCTTTCAGCGCATGTTGTGCGCGTGCGACGGCCAGACCGTAGCCCGGCACGATGATGACTGTTTCAGCGTTGCTCAACAGGAAGGCCGCGTCGTCAGCACTGCCTGAACGCACGCTGCGCTGGCCTTGCGTCGCGGTCGCGGCACCGCTGTCAGCCTCACCGCCAAAACCGCCCAGAATCACATTGAAGAACGACCGGTTCATCGCTTTGCACATGATGTAGGACAGGATCGCGCCAGAAGAACCGACCAATGACCCGGCGATGATCAGCATCGGGTTATTGAGCGAGAACCCGATACCCGCAGCGGCCCAGCCCGAATAGCTGTTGAGCATGGACACCACGACCGGCATGTCGGCGCCACCGATCGGGATGATGATCAGCACGCCCAGCACGAACGCAATCAGCGTCATGATGACGAAG
>CAIJKV010000348.1 GCA_903821335.1 uncultured beta proteobacterium | reverse complement strand
GTACGTGATGGTCACAACAAGTGTGCTGATTGTCGCGATGGCGCTATTTGTCAGCCGTACTAAAACGGGCAGGGCGATCCGTGCAGTGGCGCAAAATCGTCCTGCCGCCATATTGATGGGCGTCAACGTTGACGCCGTGGCGCTGGTGGTATTCGCCATGTCTTCCGCTCTGGGTGTCGCCGGCGGCGCACTGGTGGGTGCCATGCTGGCACTGGCGCCCGGACTGGGTGAAAGCCTCGTGATCAAGGGCTTTGCCGTATTGATTCTGGGCGGACTGGGCTCGATTCCAGGCGCGATTGCCGGGGGCTTGATTCTTGGCGTGAGCGAAGCGTTGGCGGCCGGGTACATCTCGTCGGCCTACAAGGATGTGATTGCCTTCCTGGTCATGATCATTGTGTTGTTGTTCCGCCCTGAAGGGCTGCTGGGCAAGCGATGAGCAAAAGAAACTTCGTGTCAGCGTGGGTCGGTCTGGTGCTGCTGGTCTTGCTGGCACTGCCCGGGCTGGTGGGCATCCCCTACTTCATGCATCTCGCTGTCCTGGCGTTGATCTGGGTCATCGTCGCGCAAGGTCAGAATCTGATTCAAGGCTTCACAGGCTATGTCTCGATCGCGTCGGCGGGTTTCATGGGAGTTGGCGCGTATGCCTCGACCTTGCTGAGCCTCAAGTTAGGTTGGCCGGTATGGCTGGCCATGTGCTGCGCGCCCCTGGTGTCGGGCGCGCTGGCGATTGTGGTGGGGTACCCAAGCCTGCGTGTCAAGGGACATTATTTCGCGATCGTCACGCTGGCCTATAACTTGGTGATCTTCATTGTCCTGAACAACTTTAGCTCTCTGACAGGCGGTGAGTCAGGCATAACCGGTGTACCCAAACCGGGCGGATTCATGCTGTTTGACTACGTGGTGAATTTCGAGAACCGCAACGCTTATTACTATCTGGCCTTGCTGGGCGCGGTACTGGCGACGGCGCTATGCGGTCGGATCCTGCACTCACGGGTTGGACGCGTGCTGGTGGCGATTCGACAAAATGAAACGCTGGTCGATGCAACCGGCGTCATCGCGTGGCGTTACAAACTATTCGCGTTCGCAATGAGTGCCTGCCTGTCGGGTCTGGCGGGGTCGCTCTATGCGCACTTCATCGGCTTCCTGAACCCGGAACCCTTCGGCGTAGACCAGTCCCTGAATGCCATCCTGGCCGTGATTCTGGGCGGCAGCGGCACGCTCAGCGGCCCGGTCATCGGCGCCTTTCTGGTCGTGGCCCTTCCCGAGTTCCTGCGGGTCGCTGAAACCTGGCGCCTCGTCGCCTATGGCTTACTACTTGTAGTGACTACCATTTTCATGCCTCGCGGTATCGTCCCTGTCGTGGTCCGGACATTTGACAGCCTGACCGGGCGGTTCAGGCGCAAGTAAGTGGCGAACAACCCGGCACGCGCCAAGCGCCCCTCCACCCTATGAAAGCTGTATGACTGAATGAATGAAGAGCAACTGACGGCCCGAACGCGTGAATTTATTGGCCTGCACGTCGTGCAATCGGCAGACTTGTTGCGCACCGAGCCAGCGCTCGGGCGCCAACGCCTGCAAGCGGCAGCCTGTGCCGGGCTGACCGGTATCCAGGTGCCCGAAAAACTCGGTGGCTCAGGCCTGTCGTTCCGTTGTAAAGCGAACATCGCGACTATCCTGGCTGGCGCCGACTTTGGCCTGGCCATGTCATGGATCAATACGCACAACGTCGCGGCAGATCTCGCGCGATGGCTCGACCAACCGATTGCCAATACCTGGTTGCCCGGACTGTTATCGGGTCAAATGATCGGATGCACCGCCTTGACCGAGCCACTGGCCGGATCGGACTTTTCCGCAATCCGCACGGTCGCGACCAGAGTGCCCGGCGGGTGGCGCCTGGACGGTGAAAAGTCCTGGATCATCAATGGCAAGATCGCGGATGTCATGCTGGTGTATGCCCAGACACAACCGGGCCAGGGCGCACCGGGCATCGCATGCTTTGTCGTCGATGCGCGTCGCGCGGGCTTTGAACGCGACAGCCAGTCTTCGCCTTCCTCGGTCGCAAGTTCGTTTACCGGTGGCTTCCACCTCAAGGCCTATATCGCCCACGAGGCGGAACTTATTCATCCGCCGGGTACCGCCTTTTCCAGAGCACTCGCGTCAATTAACGGCGCGCGCGTCTATGTGGCGGCGATGTGCTGCGGGATGGTCGCCGAGAGCCTGCGGATCGCCAATGAATATGGACAGTCACGGCTGACGTTTGGGAAGTCGCTCGCGAGCCACCAGGGGTGGAGGTGGTCACTGGCTGATGCGGCGATTGACCTGCATGCCGCTCAGTTGATGGTGGCGCAGGCGAGCGCGCAGATTGATGCCGGGAAGGATGCGCAGGACCTTGCCGCCAAGACAAAAGTATTTGCCACACGCATGGCACAGCGTCATATCGCGGCGTTGATGCACGCGCTAGGGGCGCAGGGGCTGCGTGACACCTACCCCCTGATGCGCCATCTGCAAGCCACGCAGGTCGCCACACTGACCGATGGCTCAACAGAAATGCTGCTTGAACGAATCAGTAAAAATTTGAATAAAACACTGGGACAATGACATGCG
>CAIJKV010000347.1 GCA_903821335.1 uncultured beta proteobacterium | reverse complement strand
TCTGATTATTCTGATTTCCTCTTTGCTGATCTTCGCCGGTGGCGTGATAGAGCTTTTCAAGGTTACCGGGTTGTTGCAGACCGTGGCGGCGCGCGAGGCCGAGGTCAACGCGATCTATGCGGACTACCTGAACGGCTATAAAGAGTTGAAAATGAACTCGCGGCGAGCCTTTGAAATGACGCGCGAAATGGTTGCCGAGTCCAAGGACGTGAATAACCAGAAGGGCCAGTTGATCGTTGCGATCACCAATTTTTTTAATTACCTTCAGATTTTGCTCTACGTGGTCGTGGGAATCATGGTATTCGTGGTGCCCGTCCTGTCGAGTGATTTTTCGGTGCATGTCACGACCGCAGCGACCACGGCCTTGTTTTTGGCAGGTTCTTTGTCGGGCATCATTACCAATATTCCAAATCTGTCACAGGGTAATGTTGCCGCCAAAACACTGGAAGAGCTTGCCGAGAAGCTTGAGGTCAGTGCGTCGGCCGCGCCACCGTCGCAAAGTGATGAAACATTTTCTGCGGTGAGGTCCATCACCCTTGAAAATGTGACGTATCAGCATGTCAGTAAAAATACGTCGAGAACCTTCATGCTCGGGCCGCTGGACTACCAGTTTGAGGTGGGTAAGGTTTATTTTATCCGGGGCAATAACGGCTCTGGCAAAACAACGCTCATGCGTATCCTGACGGGTCTTTATCAGCCCGACTCTGGCAGGATTCTGGTCAACGGCGTGCACATTTCAACACCCGCGTCAGACGGCTATCGTGATCAGTTCGCGGTTGTATTCAGTGATTTTCATTTGTTTAAAAAGCTCTATGGCCTGCCTGTTGCAGACCAGCAGAAAGTAGACGAGTTGCTGGTGCTTTTCAAAATGCAGGACAAAGTGTCCATATGCGACGGACAGTTTTCCGACCTTCAGTTTTCCACTGGCCAGAGAAAACGCCTGGCGTTGATCGTCGCGCTGCTCGAAGACCGGCCGTTCGTGATCCTGGACGAATGGGCCGCAGACCAGGACCCTGAGTTTCGCCAGGAGTTTTACGAACACATTATTCCCAGGCTTCGGTCTATGGGAAAGACTGTCATTGCGATCACGCACGACGATCAGTATTACGAAATGGCGGACCATGTGTTGTATATGGCTGACGGCAAACCGATTGACTCTTGATATGTACACGCCATGCGCTATCTGAAACAGACATTTGATACTTGTTCCGACTGGATTGTCAGCAATCTGCTGCCCCTGCTGTTAACGTTGTTTGTATGCATCGGTGGCTTTGTCGTGCTGTATCCAAGAATTGTTATTCTTGTACCGGCCGGGTCCGTGGGCGTGCTGTATCGGGCGTTCGGCGGTGGTGTGGTTCAGGACTATCTGGTGAACGAAGGTGTCAACTTCATCTTGCCCTGGAATACCGTTACCCAGTACAACAGTCGTATCCAGGTCAAGTCGCTCGAACTCGAGGTGTTGACCTCGGACCTGCTCAAGTCCAAGGTCAAGGTCACGTTTCAGTTTGAGGTGAATCGACTGACTTTGCCTTTGTTGCATAAATATGTTGGCCCCCATTATGTGGAGACCATGGTCATACCCGAGGTCACATCCGTCACCCGCGAGATGTTTGCCAAGCTGAAATCCGATCAGGCCTTTACAACGGGCATCAGCCAGGTTGTCAGAGATATCGCCATCAATGCCGACCGTGTCATTATCGATAAGCTCAGCCCACCAGGCCTTTCTTATGTTCGCCTGGTTCGTATCAGCGCGGTGCAGCTCGAATCCATCATTTTCCCGACAGAGATCCAGGCTGCAATTGAAGCAAAACTTGTCGAGGCGCAGGTCGCTGAGTCCTATGTGTACCGAATCGATCGTGAAAAGCAGGAAGTTGAACGAAAAGTGATCGAAGCCGGCGGGATCAAGCAGTTTCAGGACATCGTGAACGCTGGCCTGACCGAAAACTTCCTGCTACTCAAGGGCATCGACGCGACCACAAAGCTGGCGGAATCTGAAAATGCCAAGATTGTCATTTTTGGCTCATCACCATCTGGCCTGCCACTTGTTCTCGGTGGTGGGGCGGCAGACCTGAGTTTCAAGAAGTGAACGTCACCGGATAGAGGGATATCTGGGAACGGGCGTCGTGACGGCCAGACGCTTGCGCTGAATTCAGTTACTGGATGACTTCATCGATTCCGATGTAGACATTGCCAAATTCATCAGCAAGTCTCGAGGACCGATAGCCGTCAATTTCATTTCGTCTGATGAACAATATCTTGTTCAAGGTACGCGCCTCGTACTTCCAGCCGGTTGGTAAATTGAGAAACTTGCCCAGGTTGGCTGCATCATTGTCAATATCGGCAGTGTCCATCCGGATATCGAGTGGCGTGAAGCTAGACATCAGAAACGTTTGTCCCGTATCGGTCGTCAGGGTATAGACCGTGGAGCCGGGATGCCAGGTGTACTGCACATTTTCCTGAACCCTGATCGGGTTATAGCTGGTAACGTGGTTGCGCCATTTCAGCCAGTTTGAAAAATGCTGCACAACTTGAAAAATTCCGATGTGCGACGTGCTGATCATGGAATAATTCAGGGCGCCCACCGAGATATAAGGCTGGTCGATCACGCTGGTGTTCTTGTCCATCATCTGAACCTGTGGCCCAGACATTTCCACCATATCGATCGGGGTGAAGGCGCTCAGTTGCGCTCTGATTGCCGCGGCGGTTGTGTTCCTGAAAGTGTCGGGATCACACTGGTTGATCTTGTAGGTCGACAAGGCCGAGATGTCGACTGAGAAAAGTCGACGATGATAAATGTAGATCGTGCAGGAGATGGCGTATTTGTTGCGATAGTCGTAAGCGCTACTCGACCAGCTCTGGTGTTGCGTCGAAACCGAGGGTGGCACTGAATGGGCCGATGCAGGTCTGGCTATCTGGCTGCCGCACAGGAGCAACGCCGAGAATACGAAAAGGGAGCGAGTCATCAGGCGCATGTCGGTGAGATTCTCTGATTCCGGAAATGAGTGGGTTGCAATGGACCTGTCGATTCCCGAAGGATTTTAGTCTAGGGCTATCAAAAAAATATTCTTGCCGTGGTGTGCAGTTTGACGGGTGAAACTGACGCACTTGCCTTAAACTAGACCATGCACTGCAGCTGCTCTGCACTTGATCTCTTATTCATTTTAACATCGCTGCAAGGGTGTCGCTTTGATTTACACTGCCGCGCTATACATTTTGTTGTGCCTCGCGACTGGCTATTTCGGACGCTGGAGTCGGCTCGGGTTTTGGGGCGTTGTGCTTGCTTCGGCCGTGGTGACGCCACTGGTCGCATTTGTGTTCCTGCTTTTTCTCAGCGATCGCCGGCGCGGTTTAACGGTGTCGAAAAAGCGATTTTTCGCACAAAGGCTGTAGCCCTGATTTTTTCTGATCCCGGCATTTAGCCGCAGGCTGTATCAAGCGTGCGGCAAGACAGGGTCAGGCCTGGTTTGTTGGCCGCTAGCGCACCGGCATAGCCGGGACGAGGTTCCAGATTAAAAATCGTCCACAGCGCGGGATCCTCGTTTGGAAGTTCGATCAATCGGGCGGGCGTTCCAGGGTCGCACGACACACGGTATGCATCCATTGGTAAGGCCAGTCCCAGTCCCAGCGCTTTTGAGACCGACTCCTTGCGTGTCCAGCATTTAAAGAATGCCTGTTCTGCACACGCACCAGGCAGGGCGTTGATTTCCGACGCCTCTGCCGGATGGAAGAAATCTTGTTGAAGTGTCTGGCGGTCACCGAGTCGCGTCAGCTTTTCCGTATCCACCCCAACTGCTGCCTCAGTCGACAGCGCAATCAGGATCACGTCGCCGCTATGACTGAGGTTGAACTGTAGCGGGTGATCGGCTAGTTGTGGTTTATTCGTGGCGTTTCTTGTGAACACAAGAGCGTGGTTCAGCACGTTACCCAGGATCAGTCTGAGACTGCCGTGTGCGATTACATAGTTGCGAAAGTCTGCCGGGTTCCTGAACGCCGCGGCGTGCAACTGTTCTTCGTGGCTGAGTGATTGAAGGAACTTTGCAAACCATGACGCACTCGTCTGGTCGGAAAACACCCGCCAGCAAAGCAGTCGGTTGGGCTGCAACTGGCCTGCAGAGGGAATGGACTCTGGCCAGTCCGACGACGTTGACATCAGACGCTGCGATCGCTGACTTGTTG
>CAIJKV010000346.1 GCA_903821335.1 uncultured beta proteobacterium | reverse complement strand
TCATTCAGTCAATTCAGGTCACTCTGCGCAATATCGATTCGCACGGTGACGCCGATCCCTGTCAACGATCATCGCTTCATTAAGGTCGCCTCAAATTCTTCGATAGGCAAAGGCCTTCCGAAGAGAAATCCCTGAAAGTGGGTGCAGCCCTTCTCCGAAAGTAGTTCCAATTGCTCCTTGGTTTCCACGCCTTCAGCGATCGCCTCAATCTCCAGGGAATCTGCTATGGCGATAATCGTTTCCACGATTGCACGGTCATCACTATCGTCAACGACATTGGTGACGAATGCGCGGTCGATTTTTAGCTGATCGATTGGCAGCCTCTTCAGGTACTGAAGCGATGAATAGCCCGTGCCAAAGTCGTCGAGCGAAAAATTTACTCCAATACTCTTTAATGCGTTCATCGCAGCGACGGCGCTGTCGACGTTTTGGAGCATGACACCTTCGGTCAGTTCGATCTCAAGTCGTTCGGGATGAACACCATGGCGCTCGATCGCGGCGACAACTTGATCGACAAAATCCGGTTGATGAAACTGCCGTGCGCTGACATTGACTGACAGAATCAACTCGCGTGTCAATGGATTCGCTTCCCAGCGTTTCAGTTGCCTGCATGCCTCGTCAAGGACCCACTGTCCGATTGAAAGAGTCATGCCGCTTTCTTCGGCACGAGGAATGAAGTCGATCGGCGATACGACACCGCGTTCCGGGCTGATCCAGCGTATTAGTGTTTCAGCGCCCGTCGCGTTACTGTGATGCGCACCGCGTTGCGATGCATCGTGACTATTGACGCGCACGACGTGGCTTTGATACCGAACTGGGTTTCTATCAGTCACCTCGCTGGCGTGCGGTGCGTGCCGCGTTCCTGCGTGAACACCCTGGGTGTCGCGCGTGCGACGCATTAGGGTTGCTGGTGCCCGCTGTCCGTGGCTGACCCCGTGCAACCACTTAAAAACGGCGGTGAACGCTTTGGCTGGAGCAATCTGCAATCGTTGTGCGTGTCATGCCACAACCGCAAGACCGCGGGTGAGAGGGCTGGCTGTGCGGGTCGATCAACCTAGGACCGATCGGGCCTGAAACAAGTGTGCCGTTCAGGCAAATTCAAGCGTTTTGATCGCCTGATACTTTTCTTGCTGTGCGAGTTCCCACAGATCAAGTGTCTGCTGCATACGCAACCAGATCTGCGGGCCGTTGCCCAAGGCCTTACCCAGCCTCATGGCCATGTCCGCTGACACGCCCCGCTTCTCGTTAACGAGTTCCGAGACACTCAGACGCGAGACGCCGATCCAGTCGGCGAACTCCTTCTGCGTCATTCTTATGGCGGGCAATACGTCCTCGCGCAAGATTGCTCCCGGGTGCGTCGGTCGCCGCGTGCGGTCACGTAGAGATTGAATAGCCATTAGTGATAGTCCTCAAGGTTCACGATGATGACATCCTCGCCATCGAAAGCAAAGGTGATGCGCCAGTTTCCCGATACGGTGACTGCCCACTGCCCCTTCCTGTCGCCTTTTAAAGCGTGAAGGAACAATCCAGGAATCTTCAAGTCGTCAGGAGACACTGCATCGTCGAGCAGATCAAGAATGCGATGCAACCGCCCGACGTGCTGAGCGTTGATACCTTTGATCTCTCCTTTGCGAAAGAGTCGCTCCAGGCCCTTGTGGTGGAAACTTTTGATCACGAGTCGAGGTGCAATATTGTTGCTGACGTTGTGTAATCATATCAATTACATTGCAAACAAAGCAAGTTATCACCAGGCTCCCCCCGGGGGGAGCCAAATCTCTGGGGTCTGAAAGTGGTGATGCGTGCGCCTGGTCAAATTTTTGCGCGTGCAAAATAAAAATCTTTTTTGTGCAATTTTGAGCTTTATGGCCGGACACAAACCCCTGCCTTTGGCGGTCAAGCAAATCAAGGGGACCGTGCAGAAGTGCCGGACTAACCCGCGAGCGCCGAAGCCTGTAGGCACCTTATGCACCCTGCCGGAATACATGTCAGACGTGGCCAAGGAAGCGTGGAACTACGCCGTCGCCAATTCGCCCCCGGGCCTGCTCACGGCACTCGATGGCGCGATCTTGGAACGCTGTGCCAACTGCTCGAGCCTGTACGCGAACGATGAAGCGACCGCTGTATTTCTTTTCAGCTAACGCCTCTGGGACCGGTTTAAAGGCAAGGACAGCCCCTACCGCTTCAATCCGAAGTTGAGCAGTATTCATTAAACAGCAGTACTCATCAAACGCGGCAAAATACGTCGTTCCAACCGCAGTGAGCCGAGACCCTCAGCCGGGAATTCTAAATTCTGGCCTAATCGTGCTAAAATTTGGCTATGTCACTGAAAGATGCGGTTTTTACAGATAGCCAAGCGAAAGTTTATCTTCGGATTTTTGGTCAACCCGAACGCTCTTATCATCTGAGCGAGTTGCGCCGCCTAACGGGCTTGGGTAGTGCGTCTCTTCAGCGAGAGATCAACAGGCTAGTGGCTGCCGGTATTGCCAGCTCAACGCTGAAAGGCAATCAACGACAAATATCTGCCAATCGTCAAAGTCCCCTATTTAAAGAGTTAAGCGACTTGACGCGTAAAGTCATGGGCGCGGCCGCGCTGCTTACAGAAGCACTGCTACCAATCGCACAAAAAATAGAAATTGCCTTGCTTTATGGCTCTGTCGCAAAGCAATCAGATACTGCTGAAAGCGACATTGATATCATGGTAATCGGCAGCGATTTAACGCTCAGCGAAATCCTAGAGCAGTTACTTCCTGTAGAAGAAATGCTTGGCCGCAAAGTTAACCCTACCTGTTACACGGTTGACGAATTCAAAAAAAGATTAAGCGATACAGACTCATTTGTGAACAAAGTGTTGAGCCAACCAATTATCCAACTTTTTGGAAATATCGATGACTTTAGAAGCTCTCAGTAATCTTGCCAAAATCGGTAAGATAAAAGCTGAGCCGATGAATCGTGCTGAAATTGATCGCATGTTAGTGATGGCGCGCAAGCGCCTTGCAGACTCGAGCTATTCACAAGTGTCTCAAGAAGGGCGTTTCACTAGTGTCTATAACGCAATACATGGGGCAGCACTTGCAGCACTTCGGTGGCACGGCTATCGTAGTGAAAACCGTTACATTGTTTTTCAGTCTCTTGGCCACACGCTAGCGTGGCCAGCCAGTCAGTGGCGAGTGCTCGACGCTGCACATCAAAAACGCAATTTGGCTGAATATGAGGGCTTTCTTGAAATCGAAGAGTCAGCAATTGCTGAGCTTAGGCTACTTGCAGAAAAATTGTTTGCCGATGTCGATCGGCTGATCAATGATGGTAAAGATACGAACAAAGCCTAATATTTCAGCACCTC
The DNA here is from genome assembly GCA_903821335.1 of uncultured beta proteobacterium. Lineage (GTDB taxonomy): Bacteria > Pseudomonadota > Gammaproteobacteria > Burkholderiales > Burkholderiaceae_B > Zwartia. The sequence goes on along the minus strand of CAIJKV010000346.1, from coordinate 194 downwards.
AGGCGATTTGTGATGTAGTCCATGCTGCCCCGCCAGTACCCCCTATTTCATGCGGTTCTCCGCATGCGCCAGTCGAATTATCCAACCACTTGTCCCACCGATCCGCGGCACCTGGCGTGCGTGCGTCAAGCTGAGTGAACGCTCGTCTGGACGGAGCGGTGGCCGCGCGTTTCAACACACGCAGTGTTGGTTAC
>CAIJKV010000345.1 GCA_903821335.1 uncultured beta proteobacterium | reverse complement strand
TGATATGGCTTTTTTTGTCAAGAAGCCGAAAGTACCCCGCCTCGCGCGCACGCGAGGAAACTTTTTCCGGTCATCAAGCCGGATAGGCAACGCGACGGAGCCGGTGATGCGCGACGGTCTGATCACGCTGATATTCGTGGATTGGTTACCACCCTGCACCGATACGTCCCGCGGCGTCCTCTCTCTAGCGTCGGAGATCGGTCCCTTGCAGAAGCGCTCCATAATGTTGTCGAGGATTCCGCGTCCAACCGCGGCTGCGCCGCGTTGCTTATCCGGTCTGTTCAGTTCACCTGTTGTTGAGCCTCCTTTGACCGTGTCCGTCCTATAGACAGAATGGCGTCCCTAGTGCGGCGCAGACGTTAGAGGCGGTTGGATGCGCGCAATGGCCCAGATGAAGCCGATCAATTCGCGGGCAATGGCCACCACGATTTTGTTGTGCGGCAGCTTTCGCGCCGCCAGTCTGCGGAACCGTGCGCATAAACGTACTTGGGCTGCCCAGGCGATGGTCCGCACCTCGGCCGGCACCTTGTCCATCCGTTTTTGCAGAATCGGTGCGATGCGTGCCGGATAGCGATAAAGCCAGGCGCATTCGATCAGGATTCGCCGGGCGTGGGTGTTGCCTGCCTTGGTGATCGCGCCTTGCCGTCGGCTGGGCCCAGAACTATGTTCGCTCGGGATCAGCCCGAGGTAAGCCATGAGCTGGCGCGGATTGCCGAAGCGTTCGATGGCCCCGATTTCGGCCACCAGAGTCGCCGCCGCCAACAGGGCAATGCCGCGCAGCGCACAGAGCGCTTCAACCACCGGCCGCCAGCGCCAAGTTGCCACGGCCTCGACTATGGCCTGATCGAAACGAACGATCCGGTCCGTCGCTTCAGTCACGGCATGGACGTATTCCTGGAAGGTTATCTGTTGCGTTGGATGCGCAAGCTTCACCGTCGCCAGCCAGCGCTGATGGGCCGCCGTCCAGGCACTCTTGCCCGCGTAGCGGATGTCGTTCCTGAGCAGCAGGGCTTTGAGCTGATGGCGTGCGCTGCGCTGGGCCCGGACGACATCGGCGCGTGCCCTCAACAGGTCGCGCACCGCTTCGTCACCCGCGTCGGGAACGACAATTGCGGTCAGGTCGCCGGAACGGGCCAGTCGGGCGAGCATCATCGCGTCATGCCGGTCGGTCTTGATCCGATCACCCGGCCGCTTTGGGATCAAGGACGGCGAGACAATGTCGACCGTGATCCCCTGTTTGACCAGATGCCGGTAGAGCACGAAACCGCAGGGGCCCGCTTCATAGACCACGTGCAGTCGATGTCCGGCACTGATCAGTTTGCGCAGCGCCCGATCGACCGCCGCAAGATCGCCACCTATCGTTCCAATGTGCCGAATTTCACCTTCCCGTCCAGATTCCGCAACACCTATGTCGATGGTATCCTTGTGCACATCCAACCCGACAAACAAGATGCTAGACTTTTTCATGGCCTGCCTCCTTCTCTTGAGTGATTGCGCCTTCGCGCCAATCATGTGGCTCTGTGCGGCTTATCCCGCATAATCCACGATATCCCGGGGGGCGGGCCTCCTCAAGTCAAGCCATTGTGTCTAGCGG
>CAIJKV010000344.1 GCA_903821335.1 uncultured beta proteobacterium | reverse complement strand
TTGCATTTTTTCATTATTTTTAGAATCTTCAATAGTCACTGCAATAGGTAATTGGGAGTTGTATTTTTTTGTTTTTATGAGGATTTCTAGCATATAGTAACCAGCAACTATTGATTTAGTTGATGCTATTTTATTTTCATCAATATCAAAATCCTCAAGTCCGTATGCTAGGCCGAGGGCTCGAAGAGGTAATTTATCCTTGTAGCGCTGAAACATCGCAACATCGTCAGTATTTAGTCCGTTCTCAATAATGCTGCTTATAAATCGATGTAATTTTTTATCAAAAACTGGATTTAAATTGGCTTCACCATCAGGTTCAAGTAAGGTTTTACGCAAAACCTTTTTATCTTGTTCTGACCATTTAAATGATGATTTGTTTCCCTTATCTACTTTGTCTTTCAATATCCAGTTTATTACTTTTGGCACAATATAGTCATTAACCTTTTCTGTCGATATCACCGTGTCACGCCTCGATCTATTGTTTTTCATCATAATTTGGCTCCGCTTGTAGCTAGATTAAATTCGATGGGTTTCGAAATTATTCAAAGGGCTGCTTAGAACTTAACAATGTTTCCGGCATTCACGATCGGATACACGACAGAGATCATAATGTTCAAGAACTTGCTAAACTCCACACTCGACGCATTGGCAACGTAGACAACGTCCTTGTTTTTCATGACAAAGCCTTGCGCCAACAAAAAGGATGCGGGGTTGCTCATATCAAGCCGATAAATGGTGGGGACGCGACCCTGTGTATCGGTTGCCTTGATTGGATCATCGCTAGACAGTGCCGGTCGATCCTCAAAGCGGAAGACAAACAGCCCTTTCACATCCGCCCGACTATCTTGCACACCGCCGATTCGTCCTAGCGCTTGGCTGAGTGTGATGCCTTCGGCCTCAAAATTGATTTCAGCATTTTGGCCTGATGCGCCCAATGCGGTGAAGCTGTTGGGCTGATAAAAGACAGTAATCACATCCCCAGGGTAAAGGCGGATGTTTTGGTTGGGATCCTGTATGACTTTGTCCAACGCCATGGATTTGACAATGCCATTTCTCGACAGTTGTAAGGTGACACGGTTAACGGATTGCTTAACGCCACCAGCGGTTGCGATCGCGTCTAATAGTCGCTCGCCTTTTGGTGTAAGTGGCATCAATATGCTTTGGGCCACCTCGCCTACGACAGTGACACTAGTTGTCGTGCTTTTAGTCATGCGCACAATTACCTGTGGTGAATTGGCTTTTCCCTGTAGCACTTGAACAATCGCGGCCTCAATTTGAGCTAGCGTCTTACCTGCAACCCAGATACGCCCAGCAAAGGGTACGGTAATATAACCATCTGCCCCGACCATTTGATCGGGTAAGCTAGTGTTTTTAGTATTCGATGCGAAACTTATCCCTGAAAGCGAAGGGGCGGTACCAAAAAGTAGTGCTGGGCTGGCCTCCCAGATACTGACTTCAAGTACATCACCAGGGTTTGCTACATAGTTCAGCTTTTTCTTATCGCTAAAGGATTGCGCAAAAAGCTGTTGCTTTTCATGATTTTGTATCCGTTGATTAACAATTGGGCTAATGTCGACGATATTAATGATCGAGTCGGCGCTTGCTGACGCGGCCTCTAAATCTTTAGTGCTTGGGCCTGAACTTGGCAACCAGTTACTTGCGCAACCAGACAACGCCAGCATCGTGAGCACAGTTAGTGCCGTGTTAATCAACCTAGTCATTGCAAAATCTCTTTGTAAAAAACATAGGCTGAGTCAACGTCATTAAAATCATGTAAATGGCCATCATGTAATACATAGGCGCTGTCGCATATCTGCCTAATCATCTCAGGCTCATGGGACACCAACACGATGGCACGGTCTGCACGTTTAACGAGAAGTTCTTCGTGACAACGTTCCTTAAATCGTGCATCACCCACAGCTAAGACCTCGTCGATCAACATGCAGTCAAAATCAATCGCCATAGAGATCGCAAAATTTAGTCTTGCCTTCATTCCCGACGAATATGATCGGGTTGGTTCGTAAAGATACTGTCCCAACTCAGAAAAATCCTGCACAAAAGGCAGCACCTCATCAATATCGGCACCGTACACGCGGCAAATAAAGTTAACGTTATCAAAGCCCGTCAAGCTACCTTGGATACCACTATCAAAAGCCAAGGGCCAGGATATAGACATCTCTTTAATAATTTCGCCTTCATCGGGTACCGTCACACCACCCATGATGCGAATGAGGGTTGATTTACCAGAGCCGTTTCTACCCAAGATGCCAACCTTTTCGCCCGGATTAACTTGTAGGTTGATGGCACTCAATACGGTCCGAGGCCCGTGTGAGGTTTCGTAATGCTTAGCGATATTTTGTAGCTTAATCATTTTATATTTTTAGTCATCGATCAGTTGACGCTTGATATTGCGTATCAAAATCAAGCCAATCAGTGTGATCGACATATTGACTACAAATAAAAATAGCACTGAATATTCGGCATGTATCGCCATACCAAAATATCCCTCGCGCAGCATCTCAACCCCATGCACAAGTGGGGATAAGAGCAATACATTTTGGATTGCCGGTGGCATCCAGGTCACCATGGTGAAGGCACCTGTCAACGGCAAGGCAAGATACAAAATCACGTGAACAAGGCGCTCGAATAGCTCTGAGGATTCACCCAAAAATGCTGCCACCATCCCAGCACCAAATACGAACCAAGCAAATAATGTCCAAGCGACTAAGGCCTTTAACGGATCCACAGGTAGATCCATCAACCCTAGGCTCCAGAACACGATGGTAAGTAGCACGAGCGACATACTGCTGGCTGCAAACTCTAAGAAACCTCTGGAAATAATCAGATCAATCACCCTAACGTTAGGATGATACAAAAGGCCTTTGTTGTAAGTCGTATTGTTAGCCAGTCGGTTAACCATGTTGCGCCAAAGGACCATGGCAGAATAACCAGTCAAGGCAAAGCCAGCTATCGGCATCGTGTTCCCTTGCATGTGCACCATCCCGCCTACGGACCACAGAATGGTAACCCCCACTGAAAACATCATCGGCTCTAAAAACAGCCACATAAACCCTAGTCCATGTCGGCCATAGCGGGTAATGATTTCCCGAAGAAACAACGCCCAAATCACCCGCACCTGAATCTTCAGCGATTCGATAAAGGAGTCCCTGGGCGGCCTAAGCTGTCGGGTGGGGCGCGACCCTGGGGTTGGCGTCGCGGCTGGCGGCATATCATTCATTAGGCGTGATGCTCCTTCACCCCAGCAATCAACAACATTAAAATCCCCCACAGCACCATGCTCAACACAAAGGTGGAGACGATGTTCTTCAACCTTTCTGGCAGTACGGGGTAGTCTGGCTTGACGGGTTGGGTGATGCGTTCAATATAAACTTGCTTTCGGATGGCTTCGACCCGGGATTGCTCAAACGACGTCATTGCGGTGGCCAATTGTTGCTGGGCAAAGCCTTGCTCTAAGACTAGGCGTTGCTGGGCCATAACTTGTTTTTCAGGGCTCCCGCCGAATTTTTGTGTGCGGATCGCCATCAACTCAAGCGTGGTAGCCTCGACTTTGTCTTTGGCTAGGTTGACTTCGTCTGTCGAGCTTTTAACCAAGTCTAGCCGTGCGCGTTCGTTAAGTTTATTAACAAAGGCTTCGCTCATTTCGATCAGTTTTTGATTGATTTTGAGTGCATCGTCTGGATTAAACGCTTTTACCGTTAACACTGCGATGGAAGAGCCGCTGTCGACCTCGACCCCGACATGCTTTTGGTAATAACGATAAAACGCCTCAAGGCTGGTATCCCAATAACGCCACCCGGGAAACCGCTCTAACACATCAATATTAGGCCTGGAGTAAGACGCTTTAATATCCAGATCGGCATTCAGCACTTTGAGCGCATCGCGCGATAGGATGAACTCGCGCACCGCAAATGAGTCTTCGTCCGATTTGGCCATGCCCATTTTGCTGAACATATCCAAAAATGACGCTGTCCCCAACTTTTGAGGGCTACGCACCACGAACTTCGATTCGGCAATGTAAATATCGGACGCAATAAACCCGAAATATGCTACCGCCAGTGCCGTTGGTAAAACCACGGTACAGAAAAACAGTGCACTTTTCCAAAGCTGCCGCTTTTTCTTGCTTGCCATCAGTAGTCATTCCTGCGTATTGCAACTGCACTAGCTAAACACCATCAGCACCACAGATGCTGCAGTGCACGAAACCCACACTTAGAACACTACTACAGCTCTTATTACTGTTCTATTTGTTATGACTATTATACTATTAATAACTGTTACAAGTAAGCAACACTTAGCCCAAGGAAGCTTGTCATCGTCACTAAGTCCGTCGCCGTCATCGGCAGTGCATTTCGCTTGCCCTCTACGAGTCGGGCCAGTTTCTGGGCCGATCTGGTCAATAGGCGTGACCTAATTTCTGCTGTGTCGGGCGACCGCTGGGCGCACGACGGCTTTTTGCATCCGCACAAGTCCAGTCCAGGCTCGGCCTACACGTTTAAAGCCGGCTCAGTCGGCGACGTCAGCTTGTTCGACAATGAGTTTTTTGGGATTTCGCCGCGTGAGGCAGCCCAGATGGACCCACAGCAACGGCTGCTACTCGAACTGAGCTGGGAGGCCTTCGAAGACGCCGGCATCAAACCATCCGCCATGCGCGGCAGTCGTTGCGGTGTCTACATCGGCATTGCCAGCGCTGATTACTCATATCGTCTGGCTGAGGACATGTCCTCGATCGACTCAGCCGTGGCCACGGGGAATACCGCCAGCATTGCCGCCAATCGTTTGTCGTATTTCTACGACTTGAACGGGCCAAGCATGGCACTGGATACGGCGTGTTCGTCATCGCTCGTCGCCTTTCACCAGGCCTGTCAGGCGATCCGGTCTGGTGAGGTGACCCATGCACTAGCCGGGGGCATCAGCCTGCATCTGCATCCCTACGGCTTTATTATTTTTTCCAAAGCATCCATGCTCTCGCCCCTTGGGCATTGCAATGTGTTTGACGAGTCGGGCGACGGCTATGTGCGGTCAGAGGGTGGTGGTGTATTTGTATTAAAAGACTATGACGCTGCCTTGGCCGACGGTGACCAGATACTGGCTGTTGTCAGGCACAGCGCTGTCAATACTGATGGTCGTAAATCAGGTCTGACGATACCAAAACCTGAGGCACAAGCTCAGTTGCTCGACGAGGCCTACACAGCCGCTGGCATCAGGCCAGACGATATTTCATATATCGAGGCGCACGGCACAGGCACGTCGGTCGGTGACCCGATCGAGACCCTGGCGTTGGGCAACTCGCTGGGCAAAAAACGTCGCATCGACAACCCGCTGCCAATCGGTTCGATCAAAAGCAACATGGGTCATCTTGAAGCCGCCTCTGGCGTGGCGGGTATGGTCAAGGCGCTACATGTGCTGCGTCACAGACAGATACCTGCCACGATCGGCATCACCCGCCTGAACCCCAGGATCGATTTTCACGGTCTGAACCTGCAGGTGGTCACCGACACAGTCAATCTGGCCGGTACTGATCCGTTGATCGTCGGCGTAAATTCCTTTGGGTTTGGTGGCGCAAACGCCCACGTGATTCTGTCGAGCCCGCAAGTTGGCCTCGCCGCGGGCGTGGGTCTGGCGTGTAAAACTGCGTCGTCTGCCCCCATTCCGCTTGTGCTCACTGGCGCAACAGAGCCAGCTTTGCGCGCAGCGGCAGCGGACCTGGCAGCGTACTTGAGTCAACCGGATCACGCACCTCTGTATGACGTGGCTTTCCAACTCGCGCATCGACGTGACTGGTTCGAACACCGTGCCGTGCTCTTTGCAATGAATGACCCGGCTGCACTCGCTTTCGCGAGTGTGGGTAACACTTGGGCGGCGAGTTCAGCGCGTGGTGCCAGCGATCAACTTCAGCGTTTTGCCGACAACGAGGACGACGCTGACGAGTCAATCGCAGCATCTGGGGTCGAGGCACCCTGTGTGTCGTCAGGCCTGTCGCTGGCACAGGGTCAGGGGCCCGCATTTTTTTACGCGGGTAATGGCTCGCAGTGGGAGGGCATGGGCCGTCGACTGTTGTCTGACCCGATATTTGTGCGTGCGATCGACGAGATCGATCAGACGTTTATCGGGTTAGCTGGCTATTCGATCCGTGACCAGCTAGAGGGGGGGCGGGGAACCGAGCGCTATCAACACACAGACGTCGCCCAACCCGCCTTATTTGCTGTGCAGGTCGGCGTGACACAAATACTAAGAGGCTTAGGCGTACACCCCGTCGCGACCTGTGGGCACAGCGTCGGCGAAATCGCCGCCGTCTGGGCCGCCGGCGCGCTAGACCTTGCAGACGCTGTGCGGGTGATTTATCACCGCAGTCGCTTGCAGGAGACTACCAAAGGCCTGGGCAACATGACAGCGGTGGCGACCGACACGCAGACCGCCCGGCGTTTACTGGCTGAGGCAGGTCTGGTCCAGCATGTTTGCATCGCAGGTTTTAACAGCCACCGTGGGTTGACACTGGCAGGTGACGCTGCACATTTATCGACTGTCGAGTCAGTGCTATCGAGCGAGCGTATTGGCTACAAGCGCCTTGACCTGGACTATGCGTTTCATAGTGCTGCGATGGATGGCATTGAGGTTGACCTGCGCGCAGCACTGGCTGACTTGCGTCCTCGTGCAACGGTCATTCCGTTTTACTCTGGTGTGACGGGCACTCAAATCGATGGCAAATGTCTCGATGCAGCTTACTGGTGGAAAAATATTCGCCAGCCCGTGCAATTTGAGTCAGCCGTCAATCAGGCGCTGGCCGCTGGCTGGAATGTATTGGTCGAGATTGGTTCGCATCCAGTACTAAAGGGCTACCTGAATGACTGCCTCAAAGACGCTGGCCTGGCGGGCACCACCATCACGACCTTGAGCCGTCAAAACGATACTGTCGGTGCGCTCAGGCAGGCCGTTGCATCCACACTCATTGCTTCGGAAACAGCGGTTGACCTGCAGGCATATTTTCCAGTAGCAGGCCCACACACTGCCCTGCCCCACTACCCCTGGCAAAAAGAGCGTCACTGGCATACCGTGACCGCCGAATCGCCCGACACACTGAATCGCCAAACCGTGCACCCGTTGCTAGGGTACCGGCTGGCCCAGCACGAATGGACCTGGGAACAGCGGCTGGACCCGCAAAAGCAGGCCTTCCTGGCAGACCATGTGGTGGGCCATGGTGTGGTGTTCCCTGGTACAGGTTTTGCCGAGCTCGCCCTGGCGGCGGCGCATGCCTGGCACGCCGAGGGCATCACCCAGCTTGAAGACCTTGAGATTCATGCACCGATCAACTTTCACGCGCAGCACGGCAAAATGCTGCGCGTGGCGATCGACATTGAGGATGGTCGGGTCACCATCAAGTCGCGCGACATCTTAAGTGCCGAGCAGTGGACCGTTAACGCAAAATGCCGCATCATCGTTGAGGCCAAATTCCCACAACAGTTCGGACCTGAGCGGGCGTCTGGCTTAAACCAGGCCGAGACTGGGGCTGAGGCTGAGGCTAATTTCAAGGCTGCGGCTGCGGCTAACTCCAAGGCTGAGTCTGATACACCGACACCGTTGGGTCTGTCGGCAGGCGCAATATCAAGTCGCATCCCTGATTTCACTGAGGCCACCCATCACGCCTTAACCCGTCAGGTCGGGTTGCAGTACGGCCCTGCGTTCCGGGCGATCCGGCATGGCTGGTCAACCGAAAACAGTGTCACTGCGCTCTTTGATATTCCCGCATCGATCACCGAGGGTCTGACTCAGTTTCATATACATCCGGCGTTGCTCGACTGTGCCTTTCAGTTGATCATCCAAATACTGCGTGACCGTCTGGACCTGAGTCAGGGCATTGCTTTTGTCCCGACACAGGTCGGCCGGATCAGTTTGCACCAGGGCATGGGTGCGCCACACGCGGCACAGGCGCGCTTGTTGCGCCAGCAGCCGCACTCATTGCTGGTCGAATTCACGTTATTTGACGATGCCGGCCGCACCATTGCCCTGATTGAAAACGCAAGATTCAAGCGAATCCGTTTGCATCACGGTCATGACAGCCACATACAGCATCTGCATACCCACCTGGTTCCGCAACCAAGCGGCGTCGATGCGCGGTCGGCACTAGTCAGCTTTGATGTGGTGCTTCAGGCTGCCAACAATGCGGCGCAGCGCAACGGGATTGACCACAATTACCGTGCCTATGTCGACGAACTCGACCCGTTACTTGAAGCCCTGACGAGCCGGTTTACCTACGAAACGCTGTCATCATTCAACCAGAGGTCTGACCTTGAGGCCCACTTATCTGACCTGGCAGCCGCCACGCCAGCCATCGCACCATACTTACGCAATCTTGTCGCGCTCGCCGAGCAGGACGGACTGCTCAGCCGCCCGAACGGACGCCTTGACTTTGTAAAAATGGATGCCGATGGTGATTCGTCCACAGCGCTGGATATCTGGAACACTTTGTATGCCGACTACCCGGATTTTTCCGGGATCGTTCGCTGTGTCGGGCGGGTCGGCAACGCGCTGCATCAAATTTTGGCTGGTGAAGTGGCGATCGAGTCGATACTGAGCAGAACTCAGGGGCCTGCACAGTTGACCGATGAACTGTTCGGGAACTGCGCCCAGGCACGGCTGGCCAACCTCGTGAACGAAAGCCTGCAGGATGCGCGTCGACGCATGACAGCGGCCGATCGGTTGGGTATTTTGGAAGTGGGTGGAAATGGCCCGATACTCGCCGCACATCTGGCGGCAACACTTAACCCGACGCAGGATGACCTGATCTTTGCGAGGGCAACCTTGTCGGGCCTGGACAGCGTCGCTGACCTGCTTGAGTCTTACCCAGCCGTGCTGCTCGATGTGTTCGACCCTGACGCGATACAACACACGGAAACAAATGGCGGCACGATCGTTGCAGGCGATAGTCGCGTGACCGCGCCTGAGAACTACCAGGTCGACATCGCCATTGTCTGGATCAATTTCAGTACCGATGCAGACAACACCTGCGCCTGTGACTATGCACTGCGGCACCTCAAGCCTGGCGGCACGCTGCTTGTAATCGGTCAGCATCGCACCAACTGGCTTGATTTCGCGTTTGGCGCACGACCGGCGTGGTGGGGCCCGCAAACAACTGCGTCACAACCCTCGCCACAGCGCACGCGGTCCATGTGGGCGTCCAGACTGTCCACGATGGGTCTAGAAAGCGTGCAATATACGACCGCCACGCGCGATGCCAACTCCGGACCGTTTTTATTGATGAGTCGTCGCCCAGAGCTCAATCGCAGCGGTCACGTTGCAGCGGCCAACACATTACCCAGAAGCTGGCTGCTGGTGGCCGATGCTGCCGGGCCGTCCGCCAGACTGGCCGATGTGCTCGCCAGGGCATTGCAACTACAGGGTGGCCTCGCAACGGTGTCTATACACGGCGACGTGATCGCCATCACCCAGCAGCTGATCGCAATCAAGGATGCGTTCGGTGAACTGGACGGGATCATTCACCTGCGGGGCTTAGGTGCCGGGAATTCTGGGGGTGACATTGCAGGCGCAAGCGAGCGTTGCATGGTGGCAGCCAATATTTTGCAGGCCTGCGGCACAACCCAGACGACTGCGCCGATCACGGTCATGACCTGCGGGGCCTACGCCCTGGGGCATGGGGCGTCAGGTGCGATGGCGACAGCAGACTCGATCGTGGCCGGGTTTGCCCGCACGCTGATGAATGAAGTGAGCGCCAACCGTGTGCGCTGCCTTGACATGGATACTGCCACGCCAGATCCGGACTTAGTACTTGACCTGGTGAATGACCTGATCGCGGCGAGCGCCGAGAACGAGGTGGCGTTCACCACGGGTGGTGGTCGCTTTGTACCGCGTGTGCAGCTGGGCCACGCGACATTGCCTGTGCCTGCTGCACAGCACAGGGCGGACAATATTGCCGACAACCAAACAGCCAGCGCCGCGGTCGGCAACAACCTGCAACTGAACTTTAGCCAGCCAGGCCAACTGCGCAATATGCAATGGCAAATTGCGCCCCGCCCGGCACTGGCCAACGACGAAGTTGAGGTCTCGATGCGTGCGACGGGGCTCAATTTCCGTGATGTCATGTATGCGCTGGGCTTGCTGTCTGACGAAGCAATTGAAAATGGCTTTGCCGGGGCAACACTCGGTCTGGAGTTTTCTGGAAAAATCAGTCGTGTCGGTGCTGATGTCACCGAACTAGCCGTCGGTGATCGTGTGGTGGGATTTGGGTCGGCCTGTTTCGCGAACTGGGTCGTGACCAAGGCGTCTTCAGTCTCCTACATTCCGAGTCGCCTGTCGTACGAGGCTGCGGCCACCATCCCGAGCACTTTTCTCACCAGCTATTACGCACTTTGCCATCTTGGTCGACTGGAAAAAGGCGAAAAGGTACTGATACACGGGGCAGCTGGTGGGGTCGGCCTGGCCGCCATTCAGATTGCACGCTGGTGCGGCGCCGAGGTTTTCGCCACAGCGGGCTCTGATGAAAAGCGTGATTTCCTGCGCATGATTGGCGTGGACCACGTGCTCGACTCGCGTACGCTGGCTTTCGCCGACGACATCATGTCACTCACAGGCGGCCAGGGCGTGGACGTCGTACTGAACTCCCTGGCCGGCGAGGCAATCAACCGCAACCTGAGCGTGTTAAAGCCTTTCGGACGCTTTCTTGAGCTGGGCAAACGCGACTTTTACGAAAACACGCGTATAGGACTACGCCCGTTTCGTAACAATATTACGTATTTCGGCATCGATGCTGATCAGCTCATGAACGAACGCCCTGGACTGACACGCGTGCTGTTTGGCGAGGTCATCGCGCTGTTCGAACAGGGTGTTTTACACCCGCTACCTTATACAGGCTTTGAAGCGCGCGACGTGATCCATGCATTCCGGTTCATGCAGCAGGCGCAACAAATCGGCAAGATCGTCGTCACGTATCGCAACGAAATTCCCGTTTCTGATCAGCCGCAAACTCTGGTATCTCAACAACAGGTCCTGGCACTACGGCCAGAGGCGACGTACCTGGTAACCGGGGGTTTAGGCGGCTTTGGCCTGCGTACCGCGCAATGGCTGGTTGAAAAAGGTGCTCGACATTTAGTGCTCATGGGTCGACGGGGCGTAGTCACTGACGAGGCGCGCCAGCTCATTCACGCAATGCAGGCACTGGGTGTCCGTATCGACACGTATGCCTGTGATGTGACGGATCAAGCGCAACTCGCTCAAGTGCTGACACCCTGGCTGTCGAGCTTGAAAGGTATCGTGCATGCCGCCGCCGTGATCGAAGACAGCCTCGTCAGCAACCTGACCGCAGAGCAGCTGAATCGTGTACTGGCACCCAAGGTCACCGGAGCGCACAACCTGCACGCACTCACGGCTGGACTCGACCTGGATTTCTTTGTGCTGTATTCATCTGCGACCACGCTGTTTGGCAACCCGGGCCAGGCCGCCTATGTGGCCGCCAACAGTGGGCTCGAGGCCCTCGCCAACCAGCGTCGTGCGGTGGGCTTGCCAGCCACATGCATGCTATGGGGCGCGATCGACGATGTCGGATTTCTGGCGCGCAATACGCAGGTCAAGGACGCCTTGCAACACCGCATGGGCGGGCGCGCGCTGATGTCCACTGAGGCCCTGAACCAGCTGCAAGAGGCCTTGCTATACGGGCGCAATAACGAGGCTGTGCTCGAACTCGACTGGAAGGCACTGTCAAGGTTTCTGCCAAGCGCGCAGTCTCCACGCTTTTGTGAACTGGCGCGCCAGACACCTGATGCTGGTCATCAAGAAGACTCGTCGGAAGATATTGCGCACATGCTGGCAAAACTTGATGACAACGCCCTGCGTGCAGCGTTTATCGAAATGATCAAGGCCGAGCTCGGTCAGATCCTGCGTCTCGCGACAGACAAAATCGACGCGAACAAGTCTATCTACGACATGGGTCTGGATTCGCTCATGGGGGTGGAACTGGTGGTCGCACTCGAAGCGCGGTTCGGCATTCGCCTGCCTGTCATGGCGTTGTCCGAAAACCCGACCATTGAAAAGCTGACAGAGAAACTGATTGGCTTGCTGCGTGCACAATCGGATGCAGGCACGGCACAAGGACCTGCTGCACAGCAAGCCGATCAATACTCCACGACGGCACAGGTCACTGAGCTCGCGCGCCAGCATGCCTCCGAAATCACCACTGACGAAATCGCCACGCTCGTGCAGTGGGTTGATACCGAGTCAGCACAAGCTTCTGGAACGATATTGCAATGATTAAAAAAATGAGCATCGTCGGGCTCACCACTCAACTCAAGGACAGGCTCATCCAGCAGTCACTTGAACGCCGGTTGATGCAGGTGACCGAAAGCGCTTCACCAAAAAATTCCGGCACTGACAAGAATTTTGCCGGCAGCATGGTTTCAGAGGATTTTTATCGCTTTGACCGTCACCCCGGCTACAAACAGATCCGCATTATTCAAAGCGGTGCGCAACGCCTGGGCCTGGCAAACCCGTTCTTTAAACTGCACGACGGCGTCGCGAATGGGCACACACACATTGCCGGACAAAAACTGCTTAATTTTTCCAGCTACAACTATCTGGACTTGTCGGGCGATGCGCGCATCAATGCGGCTGCCTACGCAGCGATTGAACAATATGGAACCTCGGTGTCGGCAAGCCGACTGGTATCTGGCGAGCGCCCCATCCATCGTGAACTGGAACAAGCGATCGCCAGGCTTTACGACACCTCGGATGCAGTCGTTTTTGTCAGTGGGCACGCGACCAATGTGAGCACGATCGGGTATCTGTTTGGCCCGCGTGACTTGGTCGTGCATGATGAATACATACACAACAGCGTTTTGCAAGGCATACAGCTGTCAGGTGCAAAAAGATTGTCGTTCCCCCACAACGACTGGCAGGCGCTGGATGAACTGTTGTCACAGCAGCGATCGCATTTTGAACGGGTGCTGGTGGTGGTAGAAGGCATCTACAGTATGGATGGCGACTACCCCGACCTGCCGCGCTTCGTAGAGATCCGCAATCGGCACCGCGTATTCCTGATGGTGGACGAAGCCCATTCACTGGGTGTCATGGGGCTCCGCGGCCATGGTATCCGGGAACATTTTGGCCTGGCTTCCAAGGACGTAGACATCTGGATGGGGACGCTGTCCAAAACGCTGGCGGGTTGCGGTGGATATGTGGCCGGCGAGTCTGCACTGATTGAACATCTAAAATTTTTGGCACCCGGATTTCTGTACAGTGTCGGGATGTCTCCGCCGCTGGCGGCAGCCTCACTGGCTGCCTTGCAGTGCCTGGATCAGGAACAAAGCCGGGTTCGCACGTTGCAAGACCGGGGTCGGTACTTTTTGTCGCTGGCCAAGACCGCAGGAATCGATACCGGCTCAAGCACCGGGCTGGCGGTCGTGCCTGCCATTATTGGTAGCTCGATCAAGGCGACAAAAATATCCAATGCCATGTTTGCCCAGGGTATCAATGTCCAGCCAATACTCTACCCAGCAGTACCGGAAAAGTCAGCAAGACTGAGATTTTTCATGTCGTGTCGCCACACTGAAGCTGAAATTGAGCACACTGTAGAGACGTTGGCCTCGACGCTGGCCAGGCATTAAGCTTGTCGGGTTCTATGGGTGGCGCGTACTGGGCTTCTGGGCTTCTGGGCTCTAGGGTTTAGAGGGTAAACAAGCAATTCAGTGTGGTCGCTGCCAGCCTATGCACGGACAGTTTGCGTGCCGCATCATCAACCACCTTCGGATCACCAACCAACGCCGGCACAGTAATTTTGTCAGAGCGCCAGACGAAATAATCTGTGTCCCCCTCCGGTGTACCCAGGCGGGCATAGACCTTTTCCATAATAGGGACATGGTCGCCATACCAGGTCATCACACCTGGTCTGCTGCCCTGCGACAGCGCATATGTCAGCCTCGTCATCATTGTGTCAGCATTGGCGATGTGGCGCAGGTAGGCAGACAGGTCCTCGCACCCGCTGTCTGGCGGCTGTAGCAACCATTGGGCAGCCTGGTTCACTGTCAGCTTTTCCAAATGCAACGGCCCATGATTTTCCATGGTGATGACAAAGATAAACAAAGGCTGGGTCAACTGATCGGCCAACAGGTCAATGACTTTGTCGGTTACGTCTGCATCGCTGATGTAGGTGCCCTGTTCGCGTGACGACTGAAACTGGTTGATATCAACGAAGTCATCAAAGCCCAACATCGGAAATATTACGTCCCTGCGATAAAAGCTGGCTGGATACGGATGCACGCAGACCGTACGATAACCGCGTTGCTTGAGCACCCGCGCGATCGTGGGAATGCTGTCATTCACCAGGCGTCGGTAAGGATTAAAGCGATCAACACCGAGTGTCGTGGAATCAATCCCCGTCAGGAACGAAAACTCAGTGCGCACGGTGTTGGCGCCCCACGCTGAAACCTCAAGCGGGCCATAGGCGCAAGACTCACGACATATCCGGTCAAAACCCGTAAGAACGTCACGGTTGATCGTCGCGTAGGCTCGACGCGGGTCGAAAAACGATTCGCTTTGCACGACGACGAGGTTTGGCTGGATCGATGCCTGATTGTTATTGGACAAGGAAGGTTTACAGGCCACCCTTGCGCCTGAATCTGAATCTGAATCTGAATCTGAATCTGAATCTGAATCTGAATCTGAATCTGAATCTGAATCTGAGTCTGAATCTGAGCCTGATCTGGCTACTGTCACTGCAGCATTTTCAGGCAACGAGGTCGGTCGTGCACTAACCTGCAATACCTGTCGTTCAGCAAGGCCGTATTGCCAAAGCGCCGCCAGCAATCCTTGGCGTCGTATATCAACCACCGGATCAAACGACATTTCGGCAGTGCAATGCGACCCACACCACAGCAACGCCATGGCCCAGAGTACAACTAGGCCAATCAACAGCCAAGCCTGGCCCGGGGCATACCGTTGCGTAAAAGCGGCCTCAAGCGACACGCCAATCGCGAGTGCCACAATCACCACCGCCAGGGACAGCAGGATCTTGCCGTATCCAAAAAACGGCAAAAACAGTCGCGGATGCCGGATCGCATCGACAAAATAATCGAAATCATGAAAAATGAACGGTTCGCGTAACGAGCGATATTTGGCGTTATTCACCAGCACCAGCACAACCCAGATGGATGTCGTCAACGCACAAGCTAGCCAAACCCGCTGAAACTGCAGAAACTCAAGCACAAATAGCAGCAGCCAGAGCCCGCTATGCACAGCCACCGCCCCCGCGCTGCGACGCCACGGCCAGACAGGGCAAGGTTCGAGCAGGCGCTCAAGCAGAAAGGACACCACGACACCCACCGTGATGGGTGCGAGCAAATGGACCCAGGCCGCGTCAGGCACCGTACCCCATCCAGCGCAGGATCTTGAGTGAACTGTGCGCTGGCAGAACAGCCAGCCACCAGGTGCCAAAGTTCAAGGGAAACGGAAAGCTGACACGCGCGCGGTTTTTGCCAACACCCTGTTTGATTTTCCGTGCTGCCCGATCAGCCGTCCACAGGAACGGCTTGGGGCCCGGCATGGCGTCACACATTTCCGACTCGACATAGCCGGGCATGACCACGGTCACGCCGATGTTCTCAGGTGCAAGCCAACCGCGCAGGGACTCGCCAAAGGCCTTGACTCCGGCCTTGCTTGCACAATAGGCGGGCGTATGGGGCAGGCCAAAATATGCAGCCAGCGAACTGAGCAAGGCGATCTGGCCATGTCCACGTCGGCGCATGCCTGGCAAGACCGCATGCGCGATTGCCATCGTTGCGCGCAAGTTCACGTCCAGCAGCCGGTCGGTGTCAGCCCAGGCCTCACCTTGGCCATCGCTGCCAATATTGATATTGATCCCTTGGTTAGCGATGACCAGATCCAGTGGGTGTGTATCGTCCATGCCCAGTATCCAGGCCTGCAACAGCGGGATGTCGACCAAGTCAAAAGCACCGAGCTCGACTCTTGCGCCCTTGGCTCGGCAGCTCTGCGCGACGTGCTCAAGGCGTGCTTCATTCCGACCCTGCAAGATGAGCGTGACGCCAGGTGCGGCATACGTCACCGCCAGTGCCGAGCCTATGCTGCCTGACGCACCTGTAATCAAAATATTCCGCGATACAAATCTGGTCATGGCTGGATCGTTTCCATCAGGCGCTGTAAGGGCGAGACGTCTGCGGTCAACACACGGCTGGCATGCTCACTGGCGATCACCATGCCGCGCGGGCAATACAGTCCGCCATTGACCTGGGTCACGTGTTTGACAACTTTTTCGAAACAAGGAAAGAGCCCGGCGTCGGGCTTGACGGGCGTGGACCAGAACGCATCGAGTCCGTTTTGTGCGGTAAGCCCAGCGAGGTTGTAGATCGGGTCACCCAGGCTAAGGGTCGGACAATTGTGTTCTAGTGCCGCACAACCCACTGTGCTGTTGAGCGTGACCGTACCTGTTGCGTGCTGCAACATCGTGGTCAGGTCTCCTGTTTCGAAATACTCAATGCGGCCGTCCAACGCGAACTGAACGCCGAACCGACGGATCAACAGTTCGTAATCAACCCGCCCAATATCGAGTGGATGGTTCTTGATAATCAGGCGCGAAGTTGAGGGTGCGTGTATCGCAAACGAATGCACGACCTTTTCGATCAGCGCGCTCATGGAATTGAGTACGGGCTGATCGCGCACCTGCGCATCACTATTGAGTTGCAAGGGCAACAGGAAAAATGGTACGCGTTGGTCGACTAGCTTACGCAGTCTGGCATTGTCGTGCTGCGCTTGACGGGCAAAGTGCAGTTTTGGAAACCGCCGCAGATATCCGGCGTATTCAACTGGCGCGGAAATATTCGAGTGCGTGCGATATCGCGGAAAGAACAACGGGTTAAGACTGCCAGCGGCGTGATAAGCCACGTCATGCAGTGCGCGACGCCAGAACGGCGAGTCAAAGTGTTCAACAGGCGGTTTGGTGGCCAGCGAGTCTGCCGCGCGACGAAACCACTGTGCAGAACGTGGCATGCGCGAGCGTGCATTGACGCCCTCTCGTTCCAGCGTCACCCAGTAGGGTCTGAAATACCCTTCTTCAAACACTTGATTTCTGACGCCCTGCAGCCTGGCCTGCTCAATAGCCACAACATGCACGGGACGACGATCACCGAAGAGAACCTGATCAGTGATTCCGTGTTTGACATACACCTGAGCAAGAAAGCCGGGCAATGCAGCCATATCTTTCTGAAACAAGGTCGATGCACGCGGCCACCAATAGGCCAAGTCGCCCATATTGAAAGCGATTTTTGTGACGCGGTGCCCTGCTAGTATTAATCGTTTTTCCAGTGCTGGGAAAAACGGCGAACTGACGCCCTGTAAAAACAAAAAATGTCGAGTCAAAGGATGGCGCTCAATCAAGTGATTGCGAATCGTTCGTTTTGCGCAGAAATCGTACGATTATGTATACTAATTATAACTTTTATAATTGTTGTAAATGGCACTCATTCATACGCTTTTCAGTCTGATGGAACAGTTCTACGACCGACACGTAGAGTCGCTTTTTCACAAGAGCAGATTCCGTCGGCGTATCGGTTCATACGGATTGTCGCCCAATGCGTCGCCACCGGTCGCCACGCTTGATCTGTGCCACCGTTTAACCTGTAAAGCCCCGATTTGCGACAGATTTAGTCTGAGTTACGGTGGCTTTTACGCGCGTCTGCGCCAGCCTGCGCCCACGAATGCCCTCCTTGCCGGCAGCGGTATGCTGCTGACCGCCATTGATCTGAAAAAATATGGCGACTATCCCACGTACCTGAAAGCGTTGCGCAAGCGTTCCGGTAATTTTTGCCGCGATGCGCTCAAGGCAAATAGGTTGGGCTATCGCATCGAGTCTTTCGACCGATCGATGCGCGTGAACGACATCCGTGCCATTCATCGTTCACGTAAAGTTCGGTCGTTTGGACTGGTGTTCGAGGCAATATTTCCTTTCTACAAGGAAAATGTTACGACGCTACAGTCAGCAGCCGACGGCAGTCAGTCGCCATGCGGCCTGCACTGGGACCTGGCTTTCGGTATTTTTGTAAACCCGGAAAATGCTTCTGCACCCGACGGTGCCCGATCCTCAAGGCTGGTAGGTTACGCCCGCCTGCACCGCATCGGTAATGTTGTGACATACGCCGACCTGATTGGTCACGGTGATCACCTGCATGACGGCATCATGATGCTTTTGCACACCGTCATCATGGAGTGGTTGCTTGATTCTGAAAATATGTACGCCAAGGGGCTCGATTACCTGGCGAACGGCACGCTAGAGCGCGGCAACGAAGGGATGTTCTTTTGGAAAAAGAAAGCATTATTTGCCCCCTACCTCGTCAACCTGCTCGAGGAACCTCTACCTGCGGATTTTAATGCGACTGAATATTTGAAGCTAAATCGTGACGTGGCGCTTGCTGGTGAGGATGCCGTGAGCCACTACCGTAAACATGGCCGCAAGGAGCAGCGCCCTTACAAAACAAGCGGTCATTCGAGTGACGGAATGCCCTGAAACCGATTGCTAGAACAATTTATTTAGTTTTTTCAGACGCGTCAGGGCCAATGGACTTGGTGTGCGTCGCTTAATTCTTTCATCACTCTCATCGATTGAGAGCGTGACCATATTTTTTTTAATCAACTTTTTCAGCGCCGCATGCAACGAGGCTGGCGATGCAATTTCCTTGAGCATGAGAAGTCCCGTCACAGACATGACTCTGCCGTCTAAATAAGACTCGAGGATCTCATTCAGGAGACGAATTTCAGTTACAGACAAGCCATAACTCTGGTCGATCTTTTCGGCCAGCTTTGAAAAGTTTAAGTAACAGCTATCAATTGGCTCTATGCCGTTTAGTGTGGAAATTGACATCACAGGCACCGATGAGTTAGCCCGTTGCCCTGCGGCATGGCGGGCTGCATGGGGTTGCAGGGCAAATGCTTGAGCTTGGACATGCGCAGATACGCGATGGCGATGAAGTGGGTGGCTGTTCTAAATCCTCTGGCAGCACGCTTGGCCTGTTGCAGAAGTCCGTTCATGGCCTCCACGTAGGCGTTGCTGCGGCGGTCGAGCATGCCGCGCACAACTCCATCAATACGCTGTTTGAGGGTGTTGGCCAGTTTCTTGAACGGCTCGAGCCGACTACGCCTGGCCCAGCTAATCCAGTCCATCAAATCCGCTTTAGCTTGCACACCGCTGTTTTCCTGAGTTGCTTTTGCGTAAACCGCACGCAGGGCCATCTTCAAGCGCCAAGCACGCGCACTTTTGAGCGTTGAGTGCTGGAGCCAGTGCATCGCGTTGACTTGCTTGCCAGTCCAGCCCTGCGGGTTACGTCGCATGCCCCAGGTCAGACTCTTGAGCAATTTGCGATCGTTATCGCCCAACGCCTCCTTTACAGCTTGAGGCTGCGTGTTCATCTCCTGGCGACGCACGCCATCCATCGCCGCATTGGCCATCGCAATCACATGAAATCGGTCATAGCTGATCTGGGCCTGTGGCAGAGCCAGTGCAACGCCCTTGGCGTAGGCCGCACTCATGTCTTGGCAGACATGTTTGACCTGAGCCGGGTCGCCCCCGTGGGCGCTGAGGTCAGCACCGAAGTC
>CAIJKV010000343.1 GCA_903821335.1 uncultured beta proteobacterium | reverse complement strand
CGCACGCGCGCCGGGGTGCTGGTGCGCGCGGGTGCGTCAAATCGTCAAATGGCGACACTGATGGGCGTGCGGGTGCCGTTGTTGTTCCTTGGGGTGTTCATGCTGGGTGCCATGCTGGCCGCGCTGGCGGGTGCCTTGCTGGGCCCCGTGACGGCCATCCAGGCCGGGATGGGTGAACAGATCCTGATCCTGGTGCTGGTGTGCATCGTGATTGGCGGGATTGGTTCGATGCGTGGCGCGCTGGTCGGTGCACTGCTGGTCGGGTTTGTTGATACGGCAGGCCGGGCCTTTTTGCCCACGTTGCTGAAGACCTTTTTTTCGCCCGCGGTGGCCTCGAGTGTCGGCCCCACGCTTGCGGCGATATCGATCTACATCCTGATGGCGGCGGTGCTGGTGTTGCGGCCTTCGGGCCTGTTTCCTGCGCGCGGGTGAACGCATGCAAGACATGACCGCTTCAACCAGGCATGGATCAATTTTGACGCAGGTGGTCTCATGACTGGTCTTAACGTCGTGCAACCCGCCAGCCGACGCCTCGCTAAAGTCATGTCCTGGACTATGTTGGCGGTGCTGGTCGCATTTCCGCTCATCGCGCCAGTGATTGACCTCGGCTTTTATGTGTCGTTCGTGCGTCGGGTGATGATTTTTGCCCTGGCTGCCAGTAGCCTGAATTTCATCCTGGGCTATGGCGGCATGGTGGCGCTGGGTCATGCCGCCTTCTTTGGCGCAGGCGCCTACATGGTGGCAATTCTTGCTCTCGAAGGGGTGACCAGCGCGCTGGTCGCCTGGCCAGTCGCCATGTTGATGGTCGCCCTGCTGGCGCTGGTAATCGGTGCCATATCGTTGCGTACCCGTGGCGTGTACTTCATTATGATCACGCTCGCGTTCGCGCAGATGGTCTATTACATTTTCATATCGCTGCGCAAATATGGTGGCGACGACGGCATTAACCTCACTGGCTATTCGCAGATTCCCGGGATCGACCTGGCGAACGACACCAGCTTTTATTATCTCGTACTGGCTATTGTCGTGGCCTGCTTGTCGCTGATCAATCGGCTGGTCAATGCCCGGTTCGGGCGGGCGCTGCAGGGCATACGCGAAAACGAATCGCGCATGCAGGCACTCGGGTACCCGGTGGTGGCCATCAAGTTGCTGGCTTTTGTACTGGCGGGTGCGATGGCGGGCCTGGCTGGTGTATTGCTGGCCAATCACAACCTGTTTGTGTCGCCCAGCCTGATGCACTGGACCGAGTCTGCGAGTCTCATCATTATGGTGATCGTGGGCGGGATTGGCTTGCGTTATGGCGGGGTGGTGGGCGCGGCGGTGCTGCTCACCCTTGAGGAATTTTTACGGCTCTACACCGAGTATTGGCATCTGCCGCTGGGCGTGTTGCTGCTGGCGATTGTGTTGCTGGCGCCAGCTGGGCTGGCCAGTTGGTGGCCAGGCAAGGTTGCCCTGGCGACGCGACAAAAGGCAGCGCCATGACGATGCCGGCCCTGCATGCTGAAAACCTGGTCAAGCGGTATGGCGCACTGGTGGCGACGGATCACGTGTCGCTGACCGTGCTGCCGGGCGAAATTCACGCGCTGATCGGGCCGAACGGTGCGGGCAAATCGACACTTATTCACCTGCTGTCGGGTACCGCGCCGGCCGATGGTGGCACACTCTCGATTGCGGGGCGCGACATCACACATGCGTCGTTACATCACCGCGTGGCAGCGGGTCTGTCCCGGTCATATCAGGTGACGAATATTTTCCAGCAGTCGACGGTATTTGAAAACCTGTTGCTGGCGGTGCAGGCGCACGCAGGCAGCAGCTTTTGCTTCTGGCGCGCCGGCCGTGACGACAGCGTTCTGACTCAGGCCGCCCGGCAGCTCGCGATGGATTGCACGATCGAGCCTGCCTTGTGGGCACTGCCGGCCGGGACCTTGTCGCATGGCGAACAGAGAAAGGTCGAGTTTGCGCTGGCGTTGGCGGGACATCCCAAAGTGTTGTTGCTGGACGAGCCCATGGCGGGCATGGGGCCAGACGAAACGTTGCGTATGACCGCGCTGATCGCCTCGATGCGTGGACGGGTTGCGATGTTGCTTGTTGAACACGATATGGATGCAGTGTTTCGTTTGGCGGATCGCATTTCGGTGCTGGTCTATGGACGCATGATCGCGACCGGGACGCCTGACGAGATTCGTGCCAGTGCAGCCGTGCGCGAAGCCTATCTGGGCGACGAGTGGATCGACGAGGTGCCCGATGCTTAGCGTGAGGAGCGTGGCCAGCGGTTATGGACTGAGTCAGGTGTTGTTTGGCGTGTCGCTCGACATTGCGGCGGGTGAAGTCGTTGCGATCCTTGGGCGCAACGGCATGGGCAAGACCACACTGGTTCGAACGATCTTTGGGCAGTTGCCGCTGATCACGGGGTCATTGCATTTTGCTGGTCACGACATCACGGGGTGGGCGCCAGATCGTATCGCGCGACTGGGTGTCGCGATTGTGCCTGAGGGCCGTCAGTGCTTTCCCAACCTCACAGTGCGTGAGCATCTCACTGCATTCGCCGACCAGCGCAATCCTGGCGTGCACGAAGGATGGGACATTCACCGTGTGTTCGGCATGTTTCCGCGTCTGCGCGAGCGCGCAGACAACATGGGCAATCAGTTGTCAGGCGGTGAACAGCAAATGCTTGCCATTGGACGTGCGCTGGTGACGAACCCGCGCTTGCTGATTCTGGATGAAGCCACCGAGGGCCTGGCCCCCAAAGTGCGCGAAGAGATCTGGCATTGCCTTGCCCAACTGCGCCGCAGTGGCCAGACGATATTGGTCATTGACAAGTATGTTGAGCGACTGATCAAACTGGCTGATCGCCACGTCATTCTTGAACGGGGCTGTGCGGTCTGGCAGGGTAGCTCGGTTGAGCTCCAGGCAGACCGCAGCATGTGGTCACGCTATCTTGGTGTCTAACCCTTTGCCAGTTTCGCAAACACGCGGTCAGCGGCATCGATCGTAGCCTGAATCACGTTGTCGTCGTGCGTGCTGGACACGAAACCGGCCTCGTAGGCCGACGGCGCGAAGTACACACCTTCGTCGAGCATGGCGTGGAAGAACACCTTGAACATGTCAATGTTGCTGGCCGACACCTCAGCGAGCGTGGTGGGGACTTTGTCCGCAAAATACAGGCCGAACATGCCACCCACGCTGTCGGCGCTGAACGCGATTCCATGCGCGCGGGCACGGGCAACCATGC
Source organism: uncultured beta proteobacterium (assembly GCA_903821335.1). Taxonomy (GTDB): domain Bacteria; phylum Pseudomonadota; class Gammaproteobacteria; order Burkholderiales; family Burkholderiaceae_B; genus Zwartia. The sequence continues at coordinate 29,463 of CAIJKV010000343.1, read as the reverse complement.
CCTCGGTCAACGTGCGGGTGCGAGCCGCCAGGTCTTCATAGAAGCCAGGTGCCGCCAGCAACTTGAGCGTGGTGATACCGGCGGCTACCGCCACCGGATTGCCCGACAGCGTGCCGGCCTGGTATACGCCGCCCAGAGGGGCGATGTGCTGCATGATGTCCTTGCGGCCGCCGAAAGCGCCGATCGGCATGCCGCCACCGATGACCTTGGCCAGTGTCGTCAGGTCTGGCGTCACGCCTGACAGGCCTTGCACGCCCTGAGGGCCGACGCGGAAACCCGTCATGACTTCATCAAATATCAGTAGTGCGCCGTGCGCAGTACATTCGCTGCGCAGCGTTTCAAGGAAACCGGGGATTGGTTTGACCAGATTCATGTTGCCGGCAATCGGTTCGACGATGATGCAGGCGATATCTTTGCCGTGCTGCGCGAAGGCGGCTTTCACGCCCTCAATGTCGTTGTAGTCCAGCACGATGGTGTGCGCGACGAATTCGGGGGGCACGCCTGCCGAAGTAGGGTTGCCAAATGTCAGCAGGCCTGACCCAGCCTTGACCAGCAGACTGTCTGCGTGGCCGTGGTAGCAGCCTTCGAATTTGACGATCTTGTTGCGACCCGTGGCGCCACGGGCCAGGCGGATGGCGGTCATGGTGGCTTCGGTGCCCGAACTGACCAGGCGAACCTGCTCGATAGACGGCAGGCGCGCGATCAACATTTCAGCAATTTCGATCTCGGCTTCGGTTGGGGCGCCGTATGACAGACCATGCACCGCCGCTTGCTGCACAGCACGCACGACCTCAGGGTGTGCGTGTCCCAGGATGGCGGGACCCCAGGATCCGATGTAGTCAATGTAGCGTACGTCCTCGGCGTCCCAGAAATAGGGACCCAGCGCGCGCGCGACAAAGCGGGGCGTGCCGCCTACCGAGCGGAAGGCCCGCACGGGTGAATTGACGCCGCCGGGGATGCTCAGGCAGGCACGGGCAAAAAGTTCTGCATTACGGGACATTTGGAAGGCTCCGGTTAGGCGGGAGAAAAATGATGGATTAAAAAACTGGTGTGGTGTGTGTGGCAAAGGGCGCGGACAGTACGCGCGCGGCGGCTTCAATATCTGGTGCCTGAAAGAGGCTGCCCACCACCGCGATGGCGTGGGCACCTGCATCGGCCACTTTTTGCACGTTTTGTGGGCCGATGCCCCCAATGGCGACTACAGCCGGTCTGGGCAAACCAAGAGTGTCGACCAGGGCGCGTCCTTGCGTCAGGACCCCCAGGGGGGCCGGCGGCGCCAGTGGTTTGGTGGGCGACACGAACATGGCACCAAAGGCGATGTAGGCAACCTGGTGATCGAGCAGCGCGCGTGCGCGCGCAAGGTCGGCATAACAGGACACGCCAAGCAGCATCGCTGGGCCAATGGCCTTGCGTACTGCGCCAGGTTCGTCGTCGTGTTGCCCGAGGTGGACGCCGTCGGCACCCACTTCCAGGGCTACGCGCCAGTCGTCGTTGACCAGAAAAACGACGCCCAGCTCGTGGCACACCTGTTGGCATCTTCGGGCCAACGTCAGGCGCAGTGCGGGGCTGGCGGTCTTGTGACGAAGTTGTAGTGATCGCATGCCACCCCGGGCGGCTTGCCGGACCGCGAGTTCGAGGCGATCAGGGTCGTCCCAGTCTGGCGTGACACCGTAAAGCCCGGATGGAAACCTGGCGTGCGTGGTCATGATGTGGCGGGAATCCTGCGTGCAATCCGGTTGCCCATGCCGGGCTGAAACGACTGCGCAAGCGCCTGTTCGGCATAGGTGCAGGCCTGCCGGGCAGCCTCTGGCACCGTCAGCCCGTGCGCGAGCAGTGCCGCGATGGCTGTGGCGACAATGCCACCTGAGTCACGTACCCGGTCAGGCGGTGCCGTCCAGGGCCAGGAAATTGTTTCGTTGTCGGGGCCGACCAGTACGTTGACACGGTGCCCCGGCCGCTGCAGGCTGCCTGTGACCAGCACCCAGTTGGCGCCGATCGCCTGCAGCGCCTGTGGGCCTGTGGTCTGGCCTGAGGCCTCGAGGACATCCTCGGTGATCCATTGCGCCAGGCGGGCGGCCTCAAGCACCACGACATGCGCCTGAGGGACCAGCAGCTCAATCGTGGCGCCGGTCAGATCTTCTGCGTCATCTTCTTCCGGTATTTCTTCGGAATCCAGCGCCTGCAACCCGAGGTGCAATACCAGGGGGACCTGACTGTAGTCGGCGGCAATCTGTGCCACTGCACTGACCGCCTCGGTTGAAGACAGCGCGCCCACCTTGATGGCCTGCACCGCCATGTCCTCGAGCACGCACCGAGCCTGGTCATCGATCTGTTCGGCCGAACAAGGGTGAACCGCCTCGGTGTCGGCTGTGTCCTGTGTGGTGAAGGCAGTCAGGGTGCACAGGGCATGACTGCCCAGCGCTGCGCAGGTAATCGCGTCCGCTGGGAGACCGTCTGAGCCAGTCGGGTCAAAGGGGCCGAAAACCAGCGTAATAGGTAAAGAATTATTTGGCACTTAAGCGATGTCCGGAAGCACGTCTGGGGCTTGTCACCGGTGTTTCATATCAATTAAAGCGGATATGTGCCGGCAGGCAAGTGTTGGTTTCGGTAAGATTGACCCCATTGTAAGAGATGACCCGCCATACTGGTCTGCCTGTCGCAGGAAGTGGTGGTCTTATTCAAGAGGGAACCATGCGTACTTGGATGTGTCTGATTTGTGGGTGGATTTACGAAGAAAAGCTTGGTTTGCCAGAAGAGGGTATCGCCCCAGGCACGCGTTGGGAAGATGTGCCGCCAAACTGGGTATGCCCGGAATGCGGAGCGCGCAAGGAAGATTTCGAGCTGATGGAAATCTGATTCCATCAGGAACAGGCCCGTTCAGGCGGGCAGTTTTCAAGGATCGATCATGACCGAACAGAAGAATAGACCCTCTGACGCAGCGAATGACCTGTCCAACCAGTTTTTGATGGCCATGCCTGGCATGGTGGAAGGAGACTTGGCCGGCACGGTGATTTACGTCTGCGAACACTCCAATAAGGGTGCGCTGGGCCTGGTGATCAACCGTCCAACGGATCTCACTGTGGCCGGTTTGTTACAGAAGATCGATCTCAAGCTTGAAATCGAGCCTGGCAGAGATACGCCGGTTTTTTTTGGCGGGCCGGTCCAGACTGACCGTGGTTTTGTGCTGCATGCGCCGGCCGGTGACTACACGTCCAGCATCAGGTTTGGCGATCTGGCGCTGACGACTTCCCGTGATGTGCTCGAGGCGGTGGCTGGCGGCGTGGGGCCCGAAAAAATGCTGGTGACGCTCGGTTATGCGGGCTGGGGAGCGGGTCAGCTCGAGAACGAAATGGCTCAGAATGCCTGGCTGAACGTGCCGGCCGACGTACAGATCATTTTCGGCGTCCCTCCCGAAGACCGGTACCCGGCGGCTTTGCGACTGCTGGGGATTGACCCTGCGATGCTGGCGGGTGAAGCCGGGCATGCCTGAAGAAACGCTCCTCGCGTTTGACTATGGCACCAAAAAACTGGGTGTCGCGCTCGGGAATTCTTTACTCAGGCAGGCTCGTCCGCTGGACATCATTCTGGAGCCCACCCGCGTGGGCCGGTTTAACCGGATATCAGCACTGATCGACACCTGGCAACCTGAGCGGCTGGTGGTTGGGCTGGCGCTTGCTACAGACGGCACGGATCAGTACGCCACCAACCGGTGCCGCCGCTTTGCACACCAGCTCGAGGGGCGATACCGGCTGCCCGTTGAACTCGTGGATGAACGGGGTTCGAGCCTGCAAGCCCAGAGAATTGCCGGTAATGCCCCCGATGACGCACTTGCAGCGGCTATTATTCTGCAACGCTACTTTGACGCGCTGACTTGAGTTCACACCATGTCCCAGACACCCCACCTCTACTCCCCCGACACCCTGCCCGACGCCGAAACGCTTTATGCGGACCTGCTGGTGGCCGTGCGACACGAAATCCAGGCCCTGCCGGTGCAGCAAGTGCATCTGGTCGGCATTCACTCGGGCGGCGCGTGGCTGGCCCAGCGACTGCACCGTGACCTCAAGCTGGTGCAGCCTTATGGCACGCTGGACATCAGTTTTTACCGCGATGACTTTGACCGGATTGGCCTGCATTCGCAAGTGCAGCCCTCCGAGATAACCTTTCCTGTCACGGATAAGCACCTGGTGCTCGTCGACGACGTGCTCTACACCGGTCGCACGATACGCGCGGCCATGAACGAGCTGTTTGATTATGGCCGGCCCGCGTCGATCAGGCTGGCTGTCCTGGTCGATCGTGGTGGACGTGAGCTTCCGATCGCGGCGGTCGCCGCAGGAGGCTGTGTTTCACCGGCGCCGGCTGGCAATCTGGTGCTTTCCCAGACCGACGCCGGGAGGCTGGTCCTGACCCTTGAAACCGAGGAAGACTGATGCGTAACCCCCAACTCAATCGGCACGGTGAACTGACCCACCTGATCACCACGGAAGGCCTGTCGCGCGACATTCTGACGCACATTCTCGACACCGCGCAGACGTTCGTGCCGCTGGCAGACCGCGACGTCAAGAAAGTCCCGTTGCTGCGCGGTAAAAGCGTGTTCAACCTGTTTTTTGAAAACTCCACGCGTACCCGCACGACCTTTGAGATCGCGGCCAAACGCCTGTCGGCCGATGTGTTCAACCTGAATATCAACGTGTCGTCCGCAGCCAAGGGCGAGACCTTGCTCGATACCATCGCGAACCTCTCGGCCATGCAGGCCGACCTGTTTGTCGTACGACACGAGGCAAGTGGTGCCCCCTACCTGATTGCGCAGCACGTCGCGCCCCATGTGCACGTCGTCAACGCCGGTGACGGGCGCCATGCGCATCCTACTCAGGCGTTGCTGGACATGTACACGATCCGGCACTTCAAGAAGGACTTTTCCAACCTCACGGTCGCGATTGTCGGTGACGTACTGCATTCGCGCGTCGCACGCTCCAACATTCATGCTTTGACCACGCTCGGTGTGGCGCAAGTGCGGGCCATCGGGCCCTTGACCCTGTTGCCGTCCGGGCTGGAGCAAATGGGCGTGCAGGTGTTTACCGACATGCGCGAAGGGTTGAAAGGCGTGGATGTCATCATCATGCTGCGCCTGCAGAATGAACGCATGCGCGGTGCGTTGTTGCCGTCGTCGCACGAATACTTCAAGCACTATGGGCTGACTGCGGAAAAACTTGCGCTGGCAAAGCCCGATGCCATCGTCATGCATCCCGGCCCAATGAATCGCGGCGTTGAAATCGACTCGGCGGTCGCTGACGGCAAACAGTCAGTCATTCTGAATCAGGTGACGTTTGGAATTGCCGTTCGTATGGCGGTCATGAGTATTGTCGCGGGAGCATCGGCATGAATCTGCATATCAGAAATGGTCGCCTGATTGACCCGGCCAATGGCATCGACCGTGTGGCCGACGTGTTTGTCTCGCATGGCAAGATTGCCGCGCTTGACGTGGCGCCTGTTGGGTTCATGGCTGACCGTATCCTTGACGCAACCGACAGGCTAGTCTTGCCTGGCATCGTGGATTTGGCGGCACGCCTGCGCACACCTGTCGAAGATCGCGCAACGCTTGAATCTGAAATGCGCGCGGCGCTGGCCGGCGGCATCACCACCCTGGTGTTGCCGCCAGATACTGATCCGACGCTTGATGAGCCGGGCCTGGTCGAGATGCTCAAGCATCGCGCCCGCCAGTTGGATCTTGTGAATTTGTATCCGCTGGGGGCGATGACAATCGGCTTGCAAGGTGAGGTCATCACCGAGATGGCTGAGCTCACCGAGGCGGGCTGTGTGGCGTTTTCGCAGGCTGATACGCCTGTGCTGGATACCACCGTCCTGTTGCGTGTCATGCAATACGCCCGCACGTTTGACTATGTCCTGTGGCTGCGTGCAACCGATCCGTGGCTGTCCCGTGGTGGGGTTGCCGCCAGCGGCGCCTATGCCTCGCGCCTGGGGCTGGCAGGGATTCCAGCCCAGACCGAAACCATCGCGCTTCATACCCTGTTTGAGTTGCAGCGCGCCTGCGGTGTGCGCCTGCACCTGTGCCGGCTGTCGACGGCGGCGGGTATAGCACTCGTGCGTGCCGCCAAGCGCGAAGGCCTGCCCGTGACCTGTGATGTGTCGGCGAACCATGTGCATCTGACTGATGTGGACATTGGTTACTACGACACCAATTTCAGGCTTGATCCCCCGCTGCGTGGTCAGCGTGACCGCGATGCCATCCGTGCCGGCCTGGCCGACGGAACGATCGACGCTGTCTGTTCAGACCACACCCCCGTGTCGGACGACGGCAAGAATTTGCCGTTTGCAGAGGCCGAGCCAGGTGCGACGGGACTTGAATTACTCCTCTCGTTGACACTTAAGTGGGCGCAGGATGCGCGCGTGCCCTTGCTCGATGCCATCGCGCGCGTCACGTGTGATCCAGCCCGTATCCTGATGTGTTCTTCGCCTGCTGTTCCGCCGTGCGGCCAGCTTGGTGTGGGTGTGGATGCAGACTTGTGCCTGCTGGACCCACATGCTTCACGTCAAGTGACCCGACAGTCCTTGCTCAGTCAAAGCCAGCACACGCCATTTCTGGGTTTCGACTTGCCTGGACGTGTGACGACGACTGTCGTGCGCGGACGCGTCGTGTGGGAGCTGCCTGCTTGACCGTGCTGCGGTTTGTGCCCCGGGCGATTGCCTGCCTGGTCTGGATCCTCATCGGGCTGTTGACGATCGCGCTGACCTTTCCCCTGGGTGCGCTGCCCTATCGGCTTTGGGCAAAAAAGCATTGGTCGCGGATATTGCTGTGGATTTGTGGGCTGCGTGTGTCCTCAATGGGAACACCCTGTTTGGACGGACCCGTGTTATGGGTCCTCAACCATGTGTCCTGGGTAGATATCTTTGTGCTGAACGGTGTGCGCTCCACAGCGTTTGTTGCCAAAAGTGAGATTCGCAGTTGGCCGCTGATTGGTTGGCTGGCTGCGGGTGCGGACACTATCTTTATTGAGCGCGCGTCGCGCCATGCCGTGCACCAGGCGGGCCAGGCGATTGCACAGCATTTTGAACGCGGGCAATCGGTGGGTTTGTTCCCCGAAGGTACGACATCGCCGGGGTTTGACGTGCTGGCTTTCTACGCCAACCTGTTTGAGCCCGCCCGCAAATCAGGCACAGCGATCCAGCCGGTGGCTTTGCGCTATTACCATCAGGGGGGTCGTAGCGACTTTGCCGCCTATGTTGGCGAAGAAACACTGGCGGGGAACTTGTGGCGGCTGCTTGGCGGCTCGGGGGTCAGTATTGAAGTGGTGTTTCTGCCTGTCATCTGGGCCGGTGGGCAAACCCCTGGTGGCGCACCTCCAACCCGCACGCAGCTGGGCAGGCTGGCGCGCGAAGCGATCAGGGCGGAGCTGCTGACCTGATTGCCTGCGACGGGGGCACTTGAATCGCTGCCGCGTGCGATGGCAACACCTATTTGATCCTCAGAGTGCGCAGTCGCGGCACCTTGGGTGCGCGCGCAGTCGCGGGTACACACCGAGTACGTTGTCCGAATAAATTTGCTGTTTCTCCAGCGCATTCGCCGAAGGCGAAGCGTCGATGTACCGGCGGGTATCGTCAAAGTAATGGTTGGTGAGTGGATCAATGCCCTGGACGGCGCCCACAGTCTCGGAGGCGAACAGTATGTTCCTGGCGGGCACCACGCGTAGCAGCAAGTCGATTCCTGGCTGGTGGTAGACACAGGTGTCGAAAAACACATTGTTCAGCACTTTTTCTTCAAGCGGCGGCAAACCCATGTCCTGAGCCATGCCGCGGTACCGACCCCAGTGATAGGGCGCTGCGCCACCGCCATGCGGGATGATGAATTTCAGGGTTGGGAAATCTTTGAAAATGTCTGAGGTCATGCACTGCACGAATGCGGTCGTGTCGCCATTGATGTAGTGCGTGGCGACCGCATTGAAGTGCGGATTGCAGGAGCCACTGACGTGAATCATGGCCGGGATGTTCAGCGAGACCATTTTCTCGTAAAGGGGATACCACCAGTCCTTGTCCCAAAGTGGCGGGTCGCTCCAGCGGCCACCCGTCGGGTCCGGGTTCAGGTTTGCACCGATAAACCCGTATTCGTTGATGCAGCGATCAAGCTCTTCAAACACACGCGCGCCAGGCTTGACCCCAGCGGCCTGTGGCAACTGGCATACCCCGACGAACTGGTCCGGGAACATCCTGCACGCCCGGTGCACCAGGTCGTTGCAATAGCGAGCCCACACCACATTGGTGTCTTCGTTGCCCATGTGGTGATCCATCCCCACCGCCCGTGGAGAAAAAATCGTCAGGTCGATGCCTCGTTCACGCATGATGCGCAATTGGTTCTTGTCGATGCCGACACGGATTTCCTCGTCGGTCACAGCGGGTGGCGCTTCGGTGGGCGTTTGGCCGGTGCGCTTGAACTCAGCCGTCTGACGCGCACGGAACGCTGCGACCTGGGGCGGGGTGGTGGTGAAGTGACCGTGGCAATCGATGATCATGGGAGAGAGGGGTACGGTGAAGTGTTAAAGGATCAGGCCGAAAAATCAAGTTTGAATTCTGACAGGAAGTTTTTCATGAAAACCGCTTCATCGCTGATGAGTTTGCCGGTCTGCGCAAGCGTTTGATCGAGCGGCTCGAGTCCGTTTTTGCGCAATTTTTCAGCGATTGCCGTGCTGTTGACGACTTGGTTCAAGGCCTCATGCATGGACAGCACAAGGCTTGAGGGGGTGCTTGTTGGCGCAAAAACACCCACCCACGATGGAATCGTTGCTCCCTTGAAAACATTCACAAGCGAGGGTATACCGGGCAGGCTGTTGATCACGGTAGGCTGGGCAATCGCAATCCAGCGCAATTTTCCGCTTGCCACCATGGGGCCACCGACCGGAACCGTGGTGAACACGGCATCAAGATGGCCGCCGGCGGCATCGGCGATCATCGGGGCTCCGCCTTTGTACGGCACGAGGATCAGGTTCAGTGAAGCAGATTTTTCAAGCAATAGCGCTGCCAGGTGATGAGGTGACCCGATCCCTGCCAGACCAATGCGCAGTGGCTGTGGTGAGGATCTGGCCTTGGCCAGAAATTCATCGATGGTCGACACGCCCAGTTGGGGCGTGACGGCCAGTACCAGAATCATGTCGACGATCGCCGCCACCGGTACCAGGTCTTTGTAAGGATCAACGTTCTTGGACGCAAGCTGTGGCACGAACGGATTGGTCGACAGTGTCGAGTTTGAAAACACGCCAAACACGCCCGCATCGCCAGGCTGACGTGCGACGAATTCGGTGGCGATATTGCCGGCCGCACCCGCGCGGTTTTCAACGATCACCAGGGAACCCGTCGCCTGATTCAAACCGTCGGCGACCGTGCGTGCGGCGAAGTCCACCACGCCACCGGCCGGGTAGCTCACCACGAAACGAAACTGGCGGCCTGCTAGTGATTGAACTGCAACGGCTTGCGCCTGAACGGATTGAGAAACGATACCTGGTGTGATACCCCCCGCCAGACACGCCGCAAGTGAGGAAAGCGCCCGCCGTCGATCCATTTGTCATCTCCTGGTGTGACCGCAACCGTGTGCGGATCATCTTGTTATGTGTCCAGTGTTTCTTATACTCGACGGGGTCTGGCTACGCAACAGATTTCCTAACCCTTGCGCGACGACTGGCTGTTGGAATCGTGCCATGCTAGGCTGGGGTTCGTGTGCCTACACTGCTGCAAGCAGGCACGTGTGTGTTTGCCAAGGGGAAGCCGGTGCAATTTTTTCGTCCGTCGTCTGCGAGTCATTTCGTCAACCTGTGCGTCGGTGCGCTGTTGGCAGGGTTGTTTTCATCGAGTGCCCAGGCGGATTTTCCTGAAAAGGCCGTGCGTATCGTCGTGCCCTTTGCCGCGGGAGGCGGCACCGACGCCGTGGCGCGCACGCTGGGCGTGGGCCTGGCCGCGTCCCTCGGGCAAACCGTCATCATTGAAAACAAGCCGGGGGCAGGCACCATCATCGGCACCGATGCTGTCGCGAAAAGCGCACCCGATGGCTACACATTGCTGATGGCAACCTTCGCCAATGCAGTGAACCCGAGTTTGATGCCAAGCCTGCCGTATTCGGCCGATACAGCCTTCACCCCGGTGGTGCTGATTGGCTGGTCACCAAACATTCTGGTCGTTCGCGCCGACAGTCCGTTTAAGTCTGTCAAGGACGTGATCGTCGCCGCCCAGACGAATCCAGGCCGGCTCACCTATGCTTCCCAGGGCAATGGAACGTCTGCGCATCTTGCGGGGGCACTCTTCAATATCCTCGCGAAAGTTGACATGACGCATGTGCCGTACCGGGGGGCTAGCCCCGCCCTGACCGACTTGATGGGTGGGCAGGTCGACCTGATGTTCGCCACGGCAGCCGGGGCAGCCCCTCTGCTTGACAGCGGCAAACTTCGTGCGCTGGGGGTGACCGCAGCCGAGCGTTCTGATGCGAGGCCCGATATTCCCACGATCGCCGAGTCGGGTGTGCCCGGATACGTCGCACAGAGCTGGTATGGCCTGCTGGCGCCGACTGGCACGCCTGCCAACGTGGTGGCCCGGCTCAACGCAGCGGCTGCAGAGGCTGTCAAGACAGAAGGTTTCAAGACGCGTGTCACCGAGGAAGGTCTGGTCGTCAGTACCGGACCACCCGAGCAAATGGAAACCTTCGTGCGCAACGAAGAAAAACGCTGGAGCCAGGTGGTTCGGGATGCGCACATCACGACTAACTGAGCAGGACGCATTGTAAAAGCCTATCAATACTTAACTTCAGAGACAGGACCGGTGGAATGTACAAACTCATTGAAATGCAGGTAGAGGCCAGCGTCGCGACGATTTACCTGAATCGCCCTGAAAAACGCAATGCCATGAGCGACGACATGCGCACGGAATTCATTGCCGCGCTTGAACACGTCGCGGCTGATCGCGAGATTCGCGCGTTGGTCCTGACAGGTCGCGGCAAGGGATTCTGCGCCGGCGGCGATGTCGCCGGGATGGAGCGTCGCATGCAAGCCCCGCCGGGCGAGATCGCCTTTAACGGTTGGGCGCGCCAACAGCGCGTGCACCATACGCAATCGCTGCTCCACACGATGCCCAAGCCAACCATCGCGGCGGTCAACGGTGCGGCTTCAGGACTGGGTGCCGATACGGCCCTGGCCTGTGACTTTATCGTGGCGTGTCCGTCCAGTAGCTTTACCTGGTCCTATATCAATCGGGGTCTGATTCCTGACGGTGGAGGCATGTATTTCCTGCCGCGCCGCGTGGGGCTCTCGAAAGCCAAGGAGCTCATCTTCAGCGGTCGCAAGGTTGCCGCGCAAGAGGCGCTTGACCTTGGCATCGCAGACCGGTTGGTTGATGACCTGGAGCTGGTGGGGCACGCCCAGGCCTGGGCCGTGGAACTGAGCAAAGGGTCGAGTACTGCGCTCGCGCTGGGTAAGACGATTTTGAACCAGACGTTTGAACTGACCTCACCGCAGGTCTTCGCACAGGGCAGTCAGGCGCAAGGCATTTGCTACACAAGCGCTGAACATCGCGAGGCTGTGATGGCCTTCCTGGCCCGGATCAGTCCAAAGATCATGGCCTGATCGGTCTCGCGGGCGATGGCCCGACTCTGCCAAAAATGAAAAAAGGATCATGAACGATGAATGCGATTGCCCGTCTGCTCAGGCCCACCAGTGTTGCCATCATCGGCGCTTCGGCTGATGTTCGAAAGACGGCAGGCCGTCCTGTCGCCTACCTGCGTAAACATGGATTCACCGGGGAAATCTACCCTGTGAATCCGCGCATCGAAAGTGTAGATGGCTTGAAGTGTTATCCGGATGTGCAATCGCTGCCTGGTGTGCCCGACGTGGGGATCGTTCTGCTGGGTGCCGAGCGTGCCCATCAGGCTGTGCGTGAGTTGTCCGAGCGTGGCTGCGCTGCCGCGATTGTGCTGGCCAGTGGCTACGCTGAGACCGGAGAGCAGGGCGCGCGGCGCCAACAGCAATTGCTGGAGTCGGCAGGCACCATGCGACTGCTTGGGCCCAATACGATCGGACTGGTCAACCTGACCGACAACATCCCTCTGTCGGCCAGTGGCGCGCTTGAAATGGATCATTTCCCAGCCGGGTCGATCGGTGTTGTTTCGCAAAGCGGCGGTATTCTGGGCGCGTTGCTGTCGCGTGCAGCGGCGCGCGGGATCGGCCTGTCGAAGTTGATTTCCACGAGCAACGAGGTTGACCTGGAACTTGCCGACTTTGTGGATTATCTGGTGGATGACGAGGCAACGCGCGTGATCGCGCTCTACGTCGAGACGATTCGGTATCCTGAAAAATTCCGCGCGGCGGTATTGAAAGCCACACGTGCTGGCAAGCCGGTCGTGGCGTTCAAAATTGGACGATCCGAGGCGGGTGCCAAGGCCGCAGTGTCGCATACCGGAGCGATGGCGGGTGCCGACCGTATGTACGACGCACTGTTCAGGCAACTGGGGGTGATCCGTGCGCAGACGTTCAGCGATTTGCTTGATATGCCTGCAGCCTTGTCGACGGGTCGGATATTGCGCGGGAATCGTGTGGCGATTTTGACGTCGACCGGTGGCGCAGGCACGTTGGTGTCCGACAGTCTGGGGGTGTCCGGGTTTGAGACGCCAGCACCCGATGCGGCCACCGGCGAAAGGTTGCGGGCCTTGCAAACGGGAGATCATGCCGCGTTGGACCGCAATCCTATCGATGTGACCCTGGCGGGCTTGCAGCCTGATTTGTTGCGTGGCGCGATTCGCGCCTTGCTCGACAGCCCGAGTTATGACGCGCTGGTGATCATTGTCGGGTCATCAAGCCTGGCCATGCCGCACTTGATGGCTGACGCGATTCAGGATTGCCTGGCAGGTTCAGCCAAGCCCGTGATCGCCTTCGTGAGTCCTCATGCCCCTGAAGTCGGCGCGCTGCTGAATCAGCGCGGTGTGCCCGCGTTTGCGGCACCCGAAAGTTGCACGGCGGCGTTGACCGGGATGTTGCAGGTGGCTACATTCAAGGCAACAACTCAGACAGCTGCCACGCCAGTGCTGGTCAATGCGGCAGACGAACGCGTTGACCTTCTGACCGCCGGGTCGCTCGACGAGGTTCAAGCCAAGCAAATGTTTGCACGGTTCGGCGTGCCCGGAGTCCGCGAGATCGTCGTGGCGACGGGTCTCGAGGCGCGCGAGGCTGCAGAAAAGCTGGGTGGGCGGGTTGTGCTCAAGTTGCTGTCCCGACAGATTACACACAAGAGTGATGTCGGAGGTGTAGCAGTCGACGTCACCACGGAGCAGGTCGCCGCGCGTTTGCTGACGATGCGTCAGGAGGTGCTGGCCCGCGCGGGAGTTGAGCCCGATCGTTTCCTGGTCCAGGAGATGATCACGGGTGGCACAGAGCTGATCCTGGGAATGCATCGGGATGTGCTGGGTACGGCCATTTTGCTGGGGATGGGCGGGGTGACCGCCGAATTGTTCAATGACACCGCGATGCGGCTGTTGCCACCGCAGGGTGGTTTGTCACAGCTTGAGGCGTGGTCGTTGGCGCATGAGTTGAAAACCTGGCCCTTGCTGGATGGTTTTCGAGGCCGCCCCAAAGCTGATGTCGACGCGCTGGTTGGGGCGATCGTGGCGTTCTCGCAGATGGTGGCGCAACTCGGGGCGCGTTTGATCGAGGCGGAAATCAATCCGATTTTCGTCTTACCGGCAGGGCAGGGTGTGCGTGCAGCCGACGGTATTGTTGTGCTGGGGTAGTGAATAATCCTCACGACACAGGTAGCGGCATTGGAAAAGGAATGTGGTGATGACGAGTCGAAATACCGAGTGGATGATCGAAGATGCGCAGGCTGAGTCCTGGCTCGCGGCGCAAGAGTTGTGCGCACGACGCCACGTTGTCAGCGTGGACGGGTGCGAGGTGGTCTGGCGTCAGTTTGGCCAAGGCGAGCCCCTGGTACTGATCCATGGCGGCCATGGCAGCTGGCTGCATTGGGCGCGCAATATTGATGCCCTGTCGAGCAGGTTTTCCTTGCTGATCCCCAATTTGCCTGGCTATGGTGATTCCTCGACGCCGGCGTTTGACGATTTATCATCGCTGGTCGACCTCACGCTGGCAAGCCTTGAACAACTGATCGGCACCGATACCGCTTTTAACCTGTGTGGTTTTTCCTTTGGTGGACTTGTTTGCGCGCATATCGCTGTCAGGCGGCCTGACAACATACGCCGTCTCGGGTTGCTGGGGCCGGGCGGTCATGGCGGCCCCCGTCGTCCGCGCGGAACGCTTGTCAACTGGAAGCGTGCGCTCAGTGATGAGGAACTGTCAGCCGCAATGCAGCACAATCTGTGGGTGCATATGTTGCATGGGGATGATCAGATTGACAGCCTGGCGATGCGGATCCATACGCAAGCCTGCATCGACACGCGTTTTCGTAGCCGGGGAATTTCGCAAACGGGCGGGTTGCCCGCAACGCTGGAAGGGTACGCCGGGGAGACGTTGTTCCTCTGGGGCGAACACGAGGTCACCTGCACGCCGGAGGTCTTAATGCAGACGCTGGTGTCGGGCCATACGGGTCGCGTTGGCCGAATCGTGCCGTGCGTCGGGCATTGGGTGCAATATGAGGCTGCCGAGGCGGTGAATGCCATCTTGCTGCGGTGGTTTGAGCAAGGACAGGTCGTTTAGACCCGTAGCGCAATGCCCGTCTTTGCCTAGTCGGCCAGGGGGTCAGCGTTTTGTTTACAGGAGACCTGCACGACCTGCCTGTCCTGCATGCGCACGGCGGTGAGGTGGCCTCCCCAGACGCAACCCGTGTCTAGGCAGATGACGTCTGACCGCATCACCAGTCCCAGCGTCGACCAGTGACCGAACACGACGGTGATATCGCGCGTGGCGCGATCCGGTACATCAAACCAGGGCACCAGGCCGTCGACGCGCTGGCCGGGTGCTGCCTTGATGGGCAGGACCATGCGACCTTTGGTCGTACACATGCGCATGCGAGTCAGCGCGTTGATGATGACCCGCAAGCGTTTACCGCCGGTATGATCCTCGTTCCAGCGGCTGGGTTCGTTGCCGTACATTTTTTGTAGCGTTTTTTGCCAGTTGTTGCTGCGCAGCGCGGTTTCGACTTCGTAGGCGAGTTGTAGTGTCTTGGTGATATCCCATTTGGCCAGCACGCCGGCATGGACCATCAGGTGCCCGTGCGCATAATGCGCCAGCGGACGCCAGCGCAGCCAGTCGATAATTTCCTGCGAGTCGGGCGCGTCAAGGACATCAAGGAGTGTGTCGTTCTTCCCCGGGCGCCTGACGCCAGCGGCAACCGCAAGCAAATGCAGGTCGTGATTGCCAAGAATCGCAACACTGCGGTCTTCCATGGACATGATCCTGCGCAGCGTCGTCAGGGAGTGTGGCCCGCGGTTGACCAAATCACCGGCGAACCAGAAATTAGCATCCGTGTCGCCTGCGATTTCAGGCTTGGCCAGCAGGTCGTCCAGGGCATTGCAACAGCCCTGTACATCCCCGATCATCCAGATGCTGGGCATGGTCATACCGCTGATTTTCCCCAGGGCCACAGGCTGGTGGTGCGGCTTGTCAGCGAGTGCCGGTTTTCCATCATGAACACGGCAAGCAGGGCCAGGAACATTGCGCCGATATTGGGCAGCAGCGCGGTCACGACCGGTGGCCACTTGTAGAGCATCCCGACATTGAGCGCGAGTTGGTTCAGCATGAAGAATCCGGTGCCCAGCAGTATGCCCAGGAATACCTTGGCACCGACGCCACCACGTCGCGTTTGCATGAAGCTGATGGGGGCCGCGATGGTGATCATCACCAGCAACGTGAAGGGATAGGAAAACTTGCGCCAGACTGCGACGATCTGGCGGTCGGCTTGAAGCTGGTTCTTGTTCAGGTAGGCAATGTAGTCCCGAAGCGCCAGCAACGACATGCGTTCCGGTGTCAGGATGCGCGCGACCAGTCGTTCGGGAGTGAGGCTCGTTTCCACGGTGCGATCCGGGATGTGCGTGACGGTCATGATCGGCTGGCCAGTGACCTTGGCGTCTGCGAGTACGTCCTTGGCCCCAGGGGAAATCTTGTTTTCCGTCACGTTCTGCATGATGAGCTGGCCGTCTGCGAAACGACCGGTTTGCGCCTGAGACATGGTGGACAGTTCGTATCCGCCAGGAAATTCGTACATGCGCAAATCCTCGACATTGCCCGACGCCAGCAGTTTCCCAACGTTGATTACGCGTGTTCCACCTTGTGGGGTCGGCTCCTTGAACCAGTAACCACTCGCGAGTCGACCACCTTCCACGCGTCCGCGCATCAGCAGGTTGGCCTCACTGTTTTTGATTTCGGCGATCGGCGTGAGGATTTCCGACAACAGGATCGCCCCGACGATGACTGGGATGGAGATGGCCCAGAGCATACCGAGCAAACCCATGCCGCTGACGCCGGAAACGCGGAGGATCACAAGTTCATTGCGCTGGGCCAGGCCGGCCAGGGCCAGGATGGACCCGATCAGCAGGCCGATGGGCAGCAGGTCATACAGCCGTGCTGGCACCGCAAGGAATTGAAGGTAGAACAGAGCGGTCAGGGGGAATTTGTCACCAACGGTATCGAGTTCATCGACGAGCGTGAAAAAGGTGAAAAGTCCGATCAGAGCCAGCACCACGACCGATGTGGAGCGATAAATTTCACGGGCGAGGTAACGGCGGGCTGTACGCATAGCCTGAAGTGTAATGCCCAACGACGGGATCGAAAGGCAACGATGGCAATTCCTTTTGGTTAACCGTGACTAATTACGACAGCTCGAGCCGGAGCGACGCAAGTACCGGTGCGGTATCAGGCTTTACGCCATGCCAGATCGCAAAACTTTCGGCCGCCTGCCCGACCAGCATGCCCAGGCCGTCGGACACGTGCCGTGCGCCATCCTGCAGGGCTTGTTGCATAAAAGGGGTTGGCTGGGCGGCATACATCATGTCATAGGCCCATGCATGCGTGGCATACAGGCTGGCAGGCACCTCGGGGGCGGTGTGCGCGAGGCTGCTGGCGCTGGCATTGATGACCAGATCCCACCCCCCGGGCGTCGGGGCCTCGGGCAGTCCGCCAGCTGTCAGTCCGGGCACAGGTTCCCCGCTTTGCTCTGACCATTCACCCAGCAGCGCATAAGCACGTTGCGCGGTCCGGTTGACAATGTGCAGCCGGGCGCAGCCTGCTTCGAGCAACGGGCCGATCACGCCCCGTGCGGCACCTCCGGCACCTATCATCAGGATGTGTGCCTGTTTAAGATCGATGCCCAGTCGTTTCAAGTCGCTCACCAGGCCGACGCCGTCAGTATTGCAACCATGCAGGGCACCGTCACGCACCCACAGCGTGTTGACGGCCTGAGCTTGCCGCGCGCGCGTGCTCAGATTTTCCTGTGCCAGTTGCCAGGCTTGTTCTTTGAACGGAACCGTGACGTTCAACCCACAACCGCCTTGGGTAAAAAAAGCCTGCGTCGTGGCGACAAACTGATCAACGGGTGCTTCGAGCAGGTCGTAGTCCAGGTCGATGCCTGTTTGCAGCGAAAACTGCCGGTGAATAGCGGGTGAGCGACTATGCTTGACCGGATTGCCGATCACTGCGAAACGGGGGCGATCTGAGTGAGTCATGGTTGTGTGGTTTGCAGTGCGCCGTTGACGAAGTGCCAGGTCCGGGTGATGACGATCTGATCCACCTGGCGTGCGATATCTGGCGCAAAGGGGGCGAAGGGGGCGGCCAGCCCCACGATTCGCAGCACGGCCTGGTTAAGCAGCGCCTGGTCCGAAGGCTGGTCGATCACCACATCAGCCACGCTGCCGTTGGACCGGATGGTGACCGTCGCGCGAAGGCTCCCGTAGGCCTTGCTGCCCGTTCCCTGGGGGTAGTAGCGGGTACCAGTTTGTTCGATTTGCGTGCGCCACTGGTCGATATAGGCAGCGTAAGGGCTCGCAGAGGTCGATGGGGCATCAAAATATTTGCGGGGCAGCTGGTTGTAAACCTGTACCTGTTGCGAAAGCGCGGCGAGGCGGGCGTTGTGCAGCACGCTTTCCTGGTCAACTTCATCACGCCCTGTGTGACGCGCGTCCTTGACGAAATGTTCAGTCGGCCTTGCCTCTGAAACTTGACTTGGGGATTCGAGTTGCGTCAGCAGTTGACGCTGTTCGGCTTCGAGCTGCAGTCTTCTTTTTGTCAACGCCTCAAGCATGATGGTTTGCGCCGACCTGTCCGTGTGCGGCAACGGGGTTGAGGCAACGCCGGTTGCTGCCTGGCCACCGCCATCAAGATTGTGTTGCGCGAGCAACCGGGCGACGGCTGGCGCGCTTTCGGTCGAGGCATTGACCATCACGATTTCAAGCGCGGGCAACGCAGGGACGGCGGCAGGTGCCTGATGGCGTTGCCAGGTCAGTGCGACGAGGTGCAGCACCAGTGACAGCACCACCCCCCAGCGCAAGAAGCGTTGTTGGGGTGCCTGCCAGAACTGGAGTGCGCGCGTGAAGGCGGATGCGGTGTGCGTGGCCACGGTCTTGTCGGGTCGGTCAAGGAGTCTGTGCTGATTTTAGTCGGTGACAGCTCCGGGAACAGGTGCTGTGGCTGTCAGCGCGTCAAGTTCGGTCGCGCCAGCTTCGTCGGGTTCAAACTCGGCCACGGGTTCCAGGCCTGGTTCAGCGTCAGCGTCCAGATCGTCGACCGGTTCAGGGGCAAGCCCAGTATCAGGCGCCAGGCCTGCGTAGCGGCAGTCCAGTTCGAGCATCAGTTCATCGGTCCCCATGATTTCAATTTCGATTCTCTGGCCACGCTCAAGATTGGGCAAGCCAGAGAGCCGTGTCACGAGGGGTGCATTGCCCAGTCGCACCAGATTTTCCTTGAGTACGCTGGCAGGGCATTGCGTGATGCCTTGCTGTTGCAGCCACCTCAGGCACCAATAGCGTTCCAAGAGATTCTGGAAATCATTCCAGGCCATGTATTGCGCGTCGAACGCGCCGATGATGGCGAACAGGTCCGCGTCCTTGGGTTTGAAAGGCGCCACGAGCGCGGCGGACACACCGTGCTCGACTGCTGCGATGAGTTGCCACTGGTTAACCAAGTCGACGTAGCGACGCAATGGCGAAGTGCACCAGGCGTACTGCGTGACCCCAATTGATTCGTGTGGAAGTGGGTGGGTGCTCATGCGCACGCGGCCTGTTTGCTGAGACCGGTAAATTCCGGGCACACCACGCGCGGCCAGCAGGCCGGCCCAGGTGCTGTTTGCCAGGATCATGTATTCAGCCACCAGCCTGTCGAGTGGCGCATTGCGTTGCCGGGGAACGATACGCACGGGCGTGTCGGGGTCATCGGCGTTGCCGTCAAGATAAAAACTGTATTCGACGCGGGAATTGTTTTCCGGCTTGCCGCGCACGGTTTCGCGTTGCTTGGCAAGCAACAGGGCGAACTGCCAGAGCGGTCGAATCCAGTCGTTGTAGGGCAACACGATCGACGGGTCGGCGAGCGACTCTTCGGTGATGTGCGTATCGAGCATATTGTGCCGCAGGTTCTCGCGCACGGACACCCGCTCGAGCCGGCTTGTATGCTCAAGGATTTCGCCGGTTTCCGGGTTGGCGGTCACGTATAGAGATAGCGCCGGCACCGCGCGCCCCGCCTCAAGCGAAAACGCCTGAATCACGCTGTCGGGTTGCATCGGGATTTTTTCGCCGGGCGTGTAGACCGTCGACATCCGTGCGCGGGCTTGTTTGTCCAGCGCGCTGTTGCGTGTGACGGCCAGTCCGGGCGCTGCCACATGGACGCCAATGCGGATATTCCCGTCAGGCAGTCTGGTGACAGACAAGGCGTCGTCAATTTCAGTGGTGGTGATGTCATCGACCGAGTAGGCATCGATCTCGGCGAGCGGCAGGTCTTGTCCTGCCTGTGGCAGTTCAATCTCTGGAAAATCGGTGCCGCGCGGAAAATGCGTGGCCAAGAACCGCACTTTGTGCAATGCCAGCGCATGCGGCCAGGCACCCAGATCAAGCAACAGGCGGTCGGGCGATTTTTGTTGCTGGGCGCAAGCCGCATCCAGAGCTTTCCAGACCGGTGAGTTCTTGTCCGGGCGCGTCACCAGGCTGGTGGCTGCCTGGGCGATAGACTCGGGCAGTCGGCCCGCGGCCATTTCGTCGACCCAAAGCTGGATTTCAGCGGCTGCGCGTTGTTTCTTTTCCACTGCAGCGAGCGCTGCAGTCAGTATTTCTGGCGGGGCGGTTCGGTAACGGCCCTTCCCGCGCCGATGGAAATAGACCGGCGCGCTGTGTAGTCGCAGCAGGAGCGCGGTCTTTTCGACTGGACTTGGCATATGCCCGAAGTAGTCGGTGCCCAGCGCGTCGACGTCAAATTCATCTTGTGGCGCGCATTCCCACAAAAATGGAATGTCGATGTCCAGCGCCTGCTTTTCCGCCTGCTGCATGAGTGCTTCAGGCCCAGGATCGGCGAACGTGAATAGGCAGTTCGTGCGCTTGATCTTGCTGCGCTTGCCCGTGGCAGACTCTACTTGCAACGTCCCGTCGCCTTCGGACATGATGTGGCTCGCCTTGAACGCGCCATCATCTTCATATAAAACGTACATACAGTGTTCCTTCAGGCGTGACCCGTAAAGTCCATGACTTCGGGTAGCCAGGTTTCAAAATCGGAAAGGCCATGATCGCTGCCTTGAATGATCATTTGTTGGCATCCTGGGAAAAAATCGCGCATTTCCTGCCAGTTCAATACCTCGTCGCCGGTTGCGGCGACCAGCAGATACCGCTCGGGGCGGGTAATGCGAGCGACTGAGATGGCAGCCAGTTCGCATACATACTCAGGTAAAAATACGAAAGGCGCATCACGATGGAATTCGGTATGCGACCCAACCTGAGTGGCCAGGTCACGTGGCGCCTGTACGGCAGGGTTGAGCAACACCGCGCGCGCGCCCAGCTCTTCTGCCAACCAGGTCGCGTAGTATCCACCGAGCGAGGAGCCGACGATGGCCAGTTGTGACGGGTCGTTGTCCGGGCCCGCGTCGATCAGTTCCCGGGCCATCTCGCGTGCGACGATGATCGCCGCCGCCGGGCTGGCCGGAAGTTGCGGGCAACGCCAGAGACCCGAGGCCCCCCGCGCAGCCATTGCCTTTTCCATCAGGCGCGCTTTGAACGATTGCGGCGACGAGCGAAAACCGTGCAGGTAAAGAATCATGGGTCAGTGCCGGGTTAGTGTTGCGTAGCGCCGAGGGCATCGAGCAATTGGGTGTGTAAGCCCCCGAAACTGCCGTTGCTCATGACCAGAATGTGGTCTCCCGGCCGCGCGGCACCGACAATCGCAGTGACCAGTTGATCGAGTTGGTCGTGGGCTTGCATGCGCGAACCCAGTTCCGACAGGACGACGGCAGGATCCCAGCCCAGTGCGTGTTTGCCGGTGTGCTGGCCAAAGCAAAAAACCAGATCGGCATTTGTCAGTGCCTCAGGCAGGCGTGCTGCCATGGTGCCAAGTTTCATGGTGTTGGAACGTGGTTCGAGCACGGCCAGAATGCGGGCAGAGCCAACCTGGAGGCGCAGGCCGTCCAGGGTCGTGCGAATGGCTGTCGGGTGATGGGCAAAATCATCGTAAACCGTGACCTGGTTAACGGTACCGCGTATTTCCATGCGTCGCTTGACGCCGGCGAACTGGCTGAGCGCGGCGATCCCGTCCCCAGGCGACACGCCTGCGTGCGCGGCGGCGGCCAGCGCTGCCAGCGCATTGTTGCGGTTGTGTTCCCCTGTCAGATTCCAGCGCACCTCGCCCAGCGGTGTTGTGCCATCGGCGACCTCAAAAGATTGTGCGCCGTTCGCGCGCGTGTGCCAGCCCGCGGCCTCACCAACACGTTGCAGCGCTGACCAGCATCCGCGGGCAATCACGCGTTCCAGGGCCGGGTCCTGGGCGGGGATGATGACGCGTCCACTGCGTGGCACGGTACGCAGTAAATGATGAAACTGGGTTTCGATGGCGGCAAGATCCGGGAAAATGTCCGCATGATCGTATTCAAGGTTGTTCAGTACTGCTGTGCGTGGCCGATAGTGAACGAACTTGGAACGCTTGTCGAAGAAAGCGGTGTCGTATTCGTCCGCCTCGATCACGAAAAGCGCGACCGAGGGATCGAAGCGTGCGGATACCTGCAGGCCAGGGGCAACACCCCCGATCAGGAAATTAGGCGCCTTGCCGGCACATTGAAGAATCCAGGCCAGCATCGAACTGGTGGTGGTTTTGCCGTGTGTGCCCGCGATGGCAAGCACATGCTGGCCGTTCAGGATGTGCTCGCCCAGCCATTGGGGGCCAGACGTATAAGGCAGACCCGCGTCGAGGATCGCTTCCATCAGCGGATTGCCGCGAGATACAACGTTGCCCACGACGAACAGGTCGGGGCGCAATGCGAGTTGCCCGGGGTCAAAACCCTCAATGAGTTCGATGCCTTGCTCGGAAAGCTGAGTGCTCATTGGGGGGTAAACCCCGGCGTCACAGCCCGTCACGCGGTGGCCCGCTGCGCGCGCAATCAGCGCCAGCCCACCCATGAATGTGCCGCAAATTCCCAGTATATGCAGATGCATGACCAATCTCCTGTGCGCATTGTAGATGGAGATGTTGTGATGGCGCGCAGGCCGTGCGGCCAACGGCGGCGTGTCGGCGCTGCTCAATTTGCGGACAAGGCAGTATTATTGAACCCATGAAGAGAAGAACATTTGCCCTGGGTGTCGGGGGCCTGGCTGCCATCGCTGCCACGGGATGGTTGGCCTGGCGGGAGTCATCGCGCGGGGCACCGCAGGCGAACCGATCCGTCGGATTGCAGGCGGAGTTGTCGACGCCAGCGGCAGAGGGGGTCGGCAATTTTTTCGCAACCAGCCTGACCGATCTGGAAGGGCGTGACGTTGCTCTGGCGAGTTTTGCCGGTCAGCCCCTGGTGGTGAATTTCTGGGCGACATGGTGTGCGCCATGCGTTGAAGAGATGCCAACTCTGAGTGCAATGGCTCAAAAAATGCCAAATGTCAGATTTGTAGGCATTGGTATCGATACGGTTGCTAATATCCGTCAATTTGTTGACAAAATACCCGTTTCTTACCCGTTACTTGTGGCAGGGCTCGGAGGGGTCGCAATGGTAAGAGACTTGGGCAATACTGCGGGTGGCCTGCCCTTTACCGTGCTGTTCGATGCTAAAGGCAACATGATCGACTCAATTCTGGGTCAGGTGCAGCCGGATGATTTAACGCGCCGGATCGCTGCGTTCATTGTCAAATCGAAGACGTAAATGGACAAATCACGTTTTTTAGCGTAAAAAATGCACTGTTTCATTGATTTTGCTGCAAGGCTCACCTAACGCATGTCGCAAAGTATCCTGGTCTTGCACGGTCCCAACCTGAATTTGCTTGGGACGCGTGAACCGCATTTGTACGGACACACTACGCTGGACGAGCTCAATGCCGTCCTGGCGGGTCTTGCCACGACCCTGGGTGCGACGCTGACCGCCTTTCAAAGCAACCACGAAGGTGTGCTCGTTGATCGTATTCAGGCAGCACGGCTGGACGGCACGGATTTTATTGTGATCAATGCGGGTGCCTACACGCACACCAGTGTTGCCATTCGTGATGCACTGGCGGGTGTGAAATTGCCGTATGTTGAAGTGCATCTCTCAAACGTCTACAAGCGTGAACCTTTTCGTCATCACTCCTACCTGTCCGATCTGGCGCTGGGTGTGGTGGCTGGTCTTGGCCCCCTGGGGTACGAGGCTGCCGTGCGGTTTGCCGCACAGCATGTCGAGCCGGTCTAGATCGTCGATCGGCGGGTCATTCAAAAAAATCTTACGGAAATATTATGGATCTCAGAAAACTGAAAACCTTGATCGACCTTGTGTCTGAGTCCGGCATCGCCGAGCTCGAAATCACAGAAGGTGAAGGCAAGGTTCGCATCGTCAAGTTTTCTCAAACTGTGCAGCCCGTCGCCTACGCAACGGCTCCGGTGCAGGCTCCAGCCGCCGCTGCCCCAGCCGCGCCAGTCGCGCCGCCAGCCCCGGTGGGTCACACGGTCAAGGCACCGATGGTGGGCACCTTCTACCGATCAGCCAACCCGGGCTCTGCACCTTTTGTTGAGATCGGACAAGCAGTCAAGGAAGGCGAGCCGCTCTGCATTATCGAGGCGATGAAACTGCTCAATGAAATCGAAGCTGACAAGTCGGGCATCATCAAGGAAATCCTGGTTGAAAATGGTGAGCCCGTCGAATATGGTCAGCCCCTCTTCGTGATTGCCTGACATGTTTGAAAAGATTCTGATCGCCAACCGAGGCGAAATTGCCCTGCGTATCCAGCGTGCGTGCCGCGAACTCGGTATCAAGACTGTCGTGGTGCACTCCGAGGCTGATCGCGACGCCAAGTATGTACGCCTGGCCGACGAGTCCGTGTGTATTGGCCCGGCGGCCTCGAAAGACAGTTACCTGAACATGCCGGCCATCATTTCGGCCGCCGAAGTCACCGACGCCGAGGCCATCCACCCCGGTTATGGGTTCTTGTCGGAAAATGCCGATTTTGCTGATCGCGTTGAAAAAAGCGGCTTCGTGTTTATTGGGCCACGCCCGGAAACCATCCGCCTGATGGGCGACAAGGTCTGCGCCAAGCAGGCCATGATCGAAGCGGGTGTACCCGTCGTGCCGGGTTCGCCAGGCGCGTTGCCCGATGATCCCCAGGAAATCCTGCGTCTTGCACGTGAGGTCGGTTATCCGGTGATTATCAAGGCCGCGGGCGGCGGCGGCGGCCGGGGCATGCGTGTCGTGCATACCGAAGCGGCCCTGCTCAACGCCGTGACCATGACCAAGTCCGAGGCGGGTGCTGCGTTCAATAATCCCGAGGTTTACCTCGAGAAATTTCTTGAAAATCCTCGTCACATCGAAATTCAGATTCTGGCTGATGGCGGGCGCAACGCGGTCTGGCTCGGCGAACGTGACTGCTCTATGCAGCGTCGGCATCAGAAGGTGATCGAAGAGGCCCCGGCCCCGGGCATCGCCCGTCGCCTGATTGAACGCATCGGTGAGCGTTGTGCCGAGGCCTGCAAGAAAATGAGCTATCGAGGCGCCGGAACCTTTGAGTTCCTGTATGAAAACGGCGAGTTCTATTTTATTGAAATGAATACCCGCATTCAGGTCGAGCATCCGGTGACCGAACTGATTACGGGCATAGACTTGGTGCAGCAGCAGATCCGCATCGCCGCGGGTGAAAAGTTCACACTTCGTCAGCGCGACATCGTTCTCAAGGGCCATGCCCTGGAATGCCGTATCAACGCCGAAGACCCGTTTACCTTTGTGCCCAGTCCCGGACGTATCACCAACTGGCACACGCCAGGAGGTCCCGGGGTGCGGATCGATTCGCATGTGTTCAATGGGTACTTTGTGCCGCCTCACTACGACTCGATGATCGGCAAGGTCATCACGTATGGCGATACCCGCGAGCAAGCGCTGGCGCGCATGTCCATCGCATTGTCGGAAATGGTCGTCGAAGGCATCAAGACCAATATCCCCTTACATCGCGAATTACTCGTCGATGCGCGTTTTGCAGAGGGTGGAACGAGTATTCACTATCTCGAACACAAACTGGCAGCCCGCCCCTGATCGGAGTGGACTGTCTCGCCAGGCCTGAGGGCCGGGTTTTCGGAAATCACCATGCGTGAATTGGTAATGATTTGTCCTGGTGCGCTTGCAGAGCCCCTCTCGGACGTACTGCTTGAGACAGGGGCCTTGTCGGTGTCCGTTGAGGACGCCGACATGGATACGGACGCCGAGGAGCCGCTTTTCGGTGAACCCGGCAGCGAACCCAACACGCAGGCCTGGACCCGGAATCGGCTGGTTGTCCTGATGCCTGATGGCCTCGATCCAGAGCAGTTGCTTGAACTGGCGCGTGAGAACCTCGGGCAGCCTGTTGACCTGCCCTGGCACTTACGGGATGTCCCCGATGCGGACTGGGTGCGCCTGACACAAGCGCAGTTCGGTCCAATCCGGGTGGGTGAACGCATCCTGATCGTGCCAAGCTGGCATGCCGACCAGATACCAGCGCAGCGTGACGCGCAACACATCGCCATTCAACTTGATCCGGGTCTTGCCTTTGGTACGGGTAGCCATCCCACGACGCACTTGTGTCTCGAATGGTTGGCCGATCAGTTGCCCGACGCAGCGACCGTGCTGGACTATGGATGTGGCTCGGGTATTCTGGCCATCGCCGCCGTGATGTTGGGCGCTGGCACAGTGGTGGGCGTGGACATTGATGAACAGGCCGTGCAGTCGACCCGCGACAATGCGCAGGCCAACGGGGTCATTGTGCAGTCCATGCTCCCGGATGGCTTGTCTGAGGGGCAGTTTGATGTGGTCGTGGCAAACATCCTGTCCAACCCGCTCAAAGTCCTCGCACCCATGCTGGCCGGACGGGTCAAGTCTGGTGGCCAGCTGATTTTGTCCGGTGTGCTTGAACGCCAGGCCGTCGAAGTGGCGGCGGCGTACTCACCTTGGCTGCCGATGGCGGTATGGAATGCGCGTGATGGCTGGGTCTGCCTTGCAGGCGTCAAGCCGTAACAATGGTGATGCGTCGATGAGCCTGGTCACTCGTTGCCCCAAATGTCAGTGCGCCTTTCAGGTGGTGTTGGATCAGTTGCGGCTGCATGACGGACTTGTCCGTTGCGGGAGTTGTTCACATATTTTTGACGGTTATGCCTGTCTCGAGACGCAACTGCCGACCTTGACGAAACTTGCCGTGGAGCCCGAGGTAGTTTCTCATCCTGTCGCCATTTCGTCGCTCGTGTTCGAACCTGAACCCGAGCCAGAACCCGAACCAGAACCAGAACCAGAATTCGAACCAGAATTCGAACCCGCGCCCGACGCCGACGAGGGCGGACCCGCGGTGATGCGTTATCGCCCGCTGACTGCCACCGAGCACACGTTCACGGCAACGACTGGCGAGTTGCGCCACGCCCTGGCCAAAGGTGATGCGCCGACGTTTTTTTCTGCATCGCACGACAACACAGGCGAGACAGTAGTCTCCGTACAGGGCGAATCACGCTTGCGCGGCGAGGGTCCCGCCGCAGTCGGCCGTACTCAGCCCGGGTTCATGACGACGCCGGACGAGTCGTCTGAATCGCTTTCCCGGCTGCTTTGGGGTGTTGGATGTCTCGTCGCGCTCGTGGTGCTGCTCGGTCAGGTTGTGTACGTATACAGAAATGAAATTGCTACCGTGGTGCCCAATATGCGTCCCACACTCACTGCCTTGTGCGCACGTGTGGGGTGTGAAGTGAACTTTGTGCGTCATCTCGAGCGTATTTCCATTGATTCCTCTTCGTTGCAACAGATCAGCAACTCCGGTCAGGAAGGCCAGGCGACCGAACTGTCGTTGCGCTTGTCCATGCGCAACCGGTTTGACAAGTCACAGCCTTGGCCGCATCTGTTGCTTGAGTTGAAAGACGCGTCGGGTACGGTCGTTGTGCGAAAAGTGATTGCCCCGCACCAGTACTTGCCATCCACGCTGCTGGATCAGCCCTTTGCGTCCGGCCAGGAGGTCGACCTGACGCTTCCCGTCACGGTGACCGGCTTAAAGATAAACGGATTTCAACTTGATAAATTTTTTCCTTGAGGCTTCTATGACATCGCCAGTATTGATTTGTGGTTCAGTCGCGTTCGATACGATTGCAGTCTTCGAAGGACGGTTTAAGGATCACATCCTGGCCGATCGTATCCATGCGCTCAGCGTGTCGTTCCTGGTGCCAAGCATGCGTCGCGAGTACGGTGGCTGCGCGGGAAATATTGCTTACAACCTGAACTTGCTCGGTGGTCAACCCGTGCCAGTCGCAACGGTTGGTGAAGATGCCACTGACTACTTACAGCGTTTTGGACAGTTGGGAATTGATGTCAGCTTGATCCGCACCGCACCCGGCACGTTAACCGCACAGTGCTTCATCACCACGGATCTGGACGATAACCAGATCTCGGCCTTTCATCCCGGTGCGATGGAGTTTTCCTCGGAAAACGATTTGTCTGGCCGTCAGGTGCCGTGGGCCATTGTGGCGCCCGACTCCAAGTCAGGCATGATCGCTCACGCCGAGCGCCTGCATGCGCAGGGCATCCCCTTTATTTTCGACCTTGGCCAGGCTATGCCCCTGTTCGATGGTGAGGATATCTCGCGCATGCTGGGCCTGGCGCAGGCCATGACGGTCAACGATTACGAAGCAAGCGTGGTCGAGCAACGCACAGGCAAAACAATTGTCGAGTTGGCCAGACACTTGCAGGCGGTCGTGGTGACGCGCGGCGCGGGCGGTGCTACGCTATATCAAGACGGTCATGAAAAGCATGTCGATGCAGTGGTGCCGTCTGCCGTGATCGACCCGACGGGTTGCGGGGATGCACACCGTGCTGGTCTGCTGCACGGGTTGACCTCGGGTTGGTCCTGGCTCGATTCCTGCAAGCTGGGTAATCTGATGGGCTCGATCAAAATTGCTTCACGAGGCCCTCAGAATCATGCACCGACTCGTGCTGAAATCAATACCGAACTCCACGCCCAGTACGGTATCCGGTTGCCGGGAATGGTCTGAGTCAAGCATGCATGACTCTAAAACATTTGTTTCTGACGGTTTCCGCAACGTCATGGCAGGCAAGTTAAGCGTATGATTTCTAGCACTTTAGTCTGGAGTCCTTTGATGACATCACTCAATAGTTTCAACCATTCTCATGCCGTACGCCTGATTGCTGTCGGTGCGCTGATGGCTGGGGTGTCGTTGGTTTCCGGTTGTGCCCAGCCCAGCGCGTCGGCCAACGTCTATTCCTTTGGGCAGGCTCAGCGTGAGCAGGTCGTACGGACTGGAACCGTGATCGGCGTGCGTCCGATCACTATTCAATCAGACCAGACCAGCGGCGCAGGGATGATTGCCGGTGGCGCGGTGGGTGGTGTCGCTGGCAGTGCAGTCGGTGGCGGCAATGGCCGCACACTGGCTATTGTTGGGGGGGCTATCTTGGGCGCCTTGGCGGGCAATGCCGTGGAGGATCGTGTCGGCAGAAGAGACGGCCTGGAAATCACGGTGCGTCTGGATAATGGTGAAATCCGTGTGATCGCGCAGGAAAATGATGTGCCAATCGGGATGAATCAGCGGGTGCAAGTTGTAAGCGGTGCGGGCCCAACCCGTGTCACGCCCATATCCCAGTAGTAGGTTGTTTGTCACCACAACACCGCAACGGCGACCTCGGGTCGCCGTTGTGCTTTCCAAGCCTCGCCGGCCTCAGGACTCGCTGTCCGCAATCCGCACTGGCATGGACGTACCTTCCTTGAACTGAAGAACCCGTTGCGGGAACGGCAGATCGATGCCGGCATCGGTGAATGCCTTGAGTATCATGAAGCGCAAATCGCTCATGACGCGGTTGCTGTTGACCCCGGCCTTGATCTCAAGCCAGAACTGG
>CAIJKV010000342.1 GCA_903821335.1 uncultured beta proteobacterium | reverse complement strand
TTCCATCGTGAACCTGAGTTCGATGGCGGCGCACCGCGGGGCGTTCTATAACGCGCACTACAGTGCGTCCAAGGGGGCGTTGCTCAGTCTGACTCGCTCGCTCGCCCGGGAGCTTGGCCCCGTGACGCGCGTCAACGCGGTCTCGCCGGGTGTGATCGACACGCCGATGGCAACGGAGCTGATCCGCCTGCGAGGAGCCGATTCAATTGCCCAGACACCACTCAAGCGACTCGGACAACCCGGCGAGATTGCTTCGGTCATTGCTTTCCTGTGTAGCGACGGTGCAAGCTTTATCACTGGTGAAGTCATCCATGTCAACGGTGGCCTGCACATGGCTGGGTGATGGGTCGCCACGCCGTGTCACGCGGACGGGTGGTGGCTGGGTTGTGGCGCGTGCGGGCTCAGGAGCCAGACAGTGTTTCGCTTCGATCTTTGGTGTATTTCTGGACGATATTGAGCGCGCTCCAGAGTGAGTAATAGTGAGACATGGTGTCGGTCGGAACAGGAATTTCATCGATCTCGGTTTCGAGATTCGTGAGCTCGGACATGATGTGGTCGATCTGATCCTGGCGCGTCGCGGTGCGGGCAGCCTGTTCGAGCTTGCGAACGTCCTCATAGGCACTGGCGATCTGGATGCGCGAATTGGTATGCCGATAGTTGGGCGTCAGTCGAAATAGCGGGTAGCCGACCGCCACGACACCCAGAACCAGCAACCACATACGGTTCAGGAAGCTGGCAGCCCAGAACGGTACATAGCGCAGACTGACCGGTGGGCCCTCGTCAAAGTATTGCTTGGCAACAGGACTCAATGGCAAGGCCTGATCCTTGTAGGCGGGAAACTCGTCCGGACGGGCAAAAAACTGATCGCGCGCGTCGCCGAATTTGTCGGCTGCCATCAGGAACAATAGCTGCAAGGCCGGATGCAGGCCCTGATCGATTAATAGCGTCAGGCTGGACGACACCATCTTGACGTCCTCGGGCGGGTAGATTTGCTCAAGGTTCAGCGAGCCGCGCGGAATCGTCACGACGTCCAGATAGGGCAATTGCTTGATATAGGCGGGTGCCAGGGCAAAACTGTAAATGTGCACCCCCTCGGCAGCCAACAGGTGCTGGATGGTCGGCGAGGTAAAGCCGTCGACAATGACCATGGCGTCGAGTTCACCATCCAGCAGCGCCTGCGCAGCCTGGCGATGGCTAAATTCACGAAAATTTTTCTGTTGTTCAAGCGTGATTCCGCGCAGTTTCAGCATTTCCCTGAGTAAATGCTGGGTGCCGCTTCCGGGGGCACCGATCGCCACCCGACCTGCCGAAAAATGTGCAAAAGGGTCGTCGCCCTTGTAGACTGGGCCGGTGTAGAAGAGCCAGAGTGGTTCGTACTGCACACTGCCCAGCGTCATGAGTTCAGGGTAGGCGCCTTTTTCCGTGCTACCCGCCAGTGTCAGGGCAATGTTGATATTGGGCTGTGCGATGAGCGACTTGAGGTTGTCTTGCGTACCCTCGGTATAGAGGGCATTGAGTTTGATGCCGTGTTCCTTGAAGTAATCTGCAAAGCGGTTGGCCAGCGCCTCGTAAGACGACCCCTGCTGACCGACCAGGATGCTGATTTCAGAGGGCGGAAAGGGCTTGACCTGATTGACCAGGATCACCACGCCCACCACAAACATCACGACCAGCGGCCATTCGTTGCGGACCAGCACCCGCCAGGCTTTCATTTCCAGCAACAGTCCCTGGACGACATAGCCCATGAACGACATGGTTTTGCGGTGAGGCTTCATTGTTCAGACCGGCAGGTGTAAATAGTGCGCAGCCAGTGCCTTGAAGGCTTCGACTTGGGGGTCAGTTGCGGTCTCTTGCTGCAACAGTCGGCCAACTTCATCCGCCAGCGACGCAGCCAGGCGGGCGTCCAGAAACAGCAGGCGTGATCGGCGGGCCAGCACATCTTCGACACAGCGCGCGTACTCGTAGCGGGCCGCGAAGCGCACCATGGCTTCGGTCAGCCCGCCACCCAGCGCGTGGTTCGCGCCCGGCAGGGACTGCAACAGTGCAACTTCATCCCCATAGCTCTCGTTGCCCGGTGGGTCACTCATCTTGTGCGAGACGGCGTGACCGGTTTGGGCACCGATCAGCGGAAGGTTTTCTGTCTGACATCCCGGTTGGGGCGTCAGGAGTGACTTTTCGTAACAGGTGTCGAGCACATCGGCCGCCATGGCGCGGTAGGTGGTCCACTTCCCGCCGGTGACTGTGACCAGTCCGCTGGCGCTGACCAGGACAGTGTGCTCGCGGCTGAGCGCCTTGGTGTTGTTACCCGCGTCTTCGGGTGGTTTGACAAGCGGGCGCAGACCAACCCAGACACTCAGTATGTCTGCGCGTTTGGGGGCGCGCCGCAGGTATTTTGCCGATTCATTGAGGATGAATTCGAGTTCTTCCCGGAAGGGCTCGGGCTCACGGCTCAAATCGTGCCTGGGCGTGTCGGTTGTGCCGATCACGACCTTGCCCAGCCATGGCACCGCGAACAGCACGCGGCCGTCCGCCGTGTGTGGCACGATCATCGCATGGTCGCCTGGAAGGAATTCGCGATCGACCACGATATGCACCCCCTGACTGGGGGCGACAATATCGGTGGTTTTCTTGCCCGAATACGCGTCGTCCTTTTGCCGGATCGCGTCAACCCATACACCCGTGGCGTTGATCACGCATTGCGCCTGAATACGGAACTGCTGCCCTGACTCTGTGTCCTGGGCGATGAGGCCCGCGATGTGGCCACCTTCGTGGATCAGGTCCACGGCGTTGCAGTAATTGACGAGCAGGGCACCGCGCTGGGCGGCCGTTCGCGCCAGGGCCAGTGCCAGGCGCGCGTCGTCGAATTGCCCGTCCCAGTATTTGACGGAACCTTTCAGCCCATGAGGCTGAAGATTGGGCAGCAGGCTTTGTGTCTTGTCGCGTCCCATCACAGCGGTTTTGCCAAGCCCGCGTCGCCCGGCCAGCATGTCGTACATGACCAGACCTGACCCGTAGAAAGGAACTTCCCAGCATTTGTAGCAAGGCATCACGAAGGCAAGAGGCTGGGCCAGGTGCGGGGCATTGTGCATCAAGGTCGAGCGTTCGTGCAGCGCCTCGCGAACGAGTGAGATATTGCCCTGCGCCAGGTAGCGAACACCGCCGTGCACCAGCTTGGTCGATCGTGACGAGGTGCCTTTTGCGAAGTCTGCAGAATCGATCAGCACGACTGAAAATCCGCGCGTGGCGGCGTCGAGCGCGACACCCAGGCCCGTGGCACCGCCGCCAATAATGGCCACGTCATAACGATGTGGTTGCGCCAGTCGTGCCAGCAACTCTTCTCGTCGTGTCGTCAGGGTCGGGTAGCCAGATTGCATCTGCTGTGGTCTCGTTTCAGGGCTGAGTCGGGTTCGACAGGAAGACTGCGTGCTGAGTGGTGCAAGAGCGGACGGTGTGCATGGTTGAAACAAGTTTAGCTGTTGTGCTGCCTTCAGTCTCGCGCCCAGCCTTTGGCTCGCGAGAGTGCCTGATGCCAGCGTGCCAGCTTGGCGGCGCGGTTTTCGGCCGACATGTTGGGTTCAAAACGCTGTTGTACCGACCAGTGCGCAGCGATTGCCCGGGTGTCCGACCAAAACCCGGTCGCCAGTCCGGCCAGGTAGGCGGCTCCTAGTGCCGTGGTCTCCGTCACGTGTGGACGTACGACTGGAATTCCAAGGAAGTCTGCTTGCATTTGCATTAGCAAATTGTTTTGCGAGGCGCCCCCGTCGACGCGGAGTTCAGCCAGCGAAATGCCTGAATCCTTTGCCATCGCGTTGAAGACATCAACTACTTGCAGAGCGATGCCTTCCAGTGCGGCACGCGCGATGTGTGCCCGGGTCGTGCCGCGTGTCATGCCAATGAGCGCTCCACGGGCCTGACTGTCCCATTCAGGCGCGCCCAGACCGGTAAAGGCAGGAACCAGATAGGTGTCGTCCACATCGGGCACGCTGGCCGCGAGTGCTTCAACTTCGGGTGCTGTGCGGATGATGTTCAGGCCGTCGCGCAGCCACTGTATGGTTGCGCCGCCCATGAAGACTGAAGCTTCCAGGCAATAGGTGGTGTGGGTTGCCGTGCTGTTTGTGGCCTCTGGTATTTGCCACCCGACCGTGGTCAGCAGTCGATTGTGGCTCGGTACAGGCATCTGACCGGTGTTCATCAGCATGAAACACCCTGTGCCATAGGTCGTTTTGGCCATTCCTGGTGAGAAGCAGGCCTGGCCAAAGGTGGCGCCTTGCTGGTCCCCCACGATCGATGCGATGGGGATTGCCCGACCGAATAGTGCCGGATCGGTTTGACCCAGTACGCCCGATGTCGGTACGATGCGGGGCAGTAACGCCCGCGGGATGTCAAAGAGCGACAGCAAGGTGTCGTCCCAGTCCATCGTGTGCAAATTAAACAGCAGCGTGCGCGAGGCGTTGCTGGCGTCCGTCACGTGCAGGCGACCACCCGTCAGGTTCCACACCAGCCAGCTGTCGATCGTGCCGAAGGCCAGTTCGCCGCGCTGCGCCCGTGTGCGTGCGCCGGGAATGGTGTCGAGCAGCCACTGAAGTTTCGTGCCGGAAAAATAGGCATCCAGTACCAGACCGGTGCGTGACTGAATGAGCGCGTCACGGCCTTCTTTGTGCAATGCAGCACAGCGATCCGCCGTGCGACGGTCCTGCCATACGATCGCGTTGGCCAAGGGCGTTCCGGTGCTGCGGTCCCAGAGCACCGTCGTTTCGCGCTGGTTGGTGATCCCGATGGCGGTGACAGCCTCTGGCGCGAGACCCAGTCCGTCGACTCCGGACTTGAATAACTCGCGTGCGACAGCAAGTTGGCTGTTCCAGATTTCTTGTGCATCATGTTCGACCCAGCCGGGATGGCTGAATATCTGGGGAAATTCCCGCTGCGCGGTCATGACTGGCAGCCCCGACTCGCCAAATAGCACCGCGCGTGAACTTGTGGTTCCTTGATCTAGCGCAAGAATATATTTCATTGTTATTGTCACCATTCAGACCACTATCCGACACAGCATAAACAGGTGCGCCGTCATGGTGGTGATTTTTTGCCCGGCATCTGTGTTCAATGTTACAAGTATGCGACATGCAGGCAACCTATGCGGGCAGACATTGCTGGCATCGATCAACTGTCACAAACAAGTTGTACTGTGAAACGTGAATAATCACGTCCTGGAGACATTATGAAACTGAAATTTTCAACGCTTGCTGCGTCTGTCGCAATGGGTTTGAGTGTGATGGCGACCGCACCTGTCCAGGCGCAGACTGAAATCCAGTGGTGGCATGCCATGGGCGGCGCGCTGGGTGAGTGGGTCAATGACCTGGCGCGTGACTTCAACGCCAGCCAGAAAGACTACAAGGTTGTGCCGACGTTCAAGGGCAGCTACGACGAAGCGATGACTGCTGCGGTCGCTGCCTTTCGCTCTGGCAACGCGCCCCACATCCTGCAGGTGTTCGAGGTGGGTACCGCCACCATGATGGCCAGCAAGGGTGCCATCGTGCCCGTTGCCGAAGTGATGAAAAAGGCGGGCGTCCCGTTTGACCCGAATGGCTATGTGCCCGCCGTGGCCGGTTACTACACGGCCCCGAATGGCGAGATGCTGAGCTTTCCTTTTAACAGCTCGACCACCGTGTTTCACTACAACAAGGACGCCTTCAAGGCCGCAGGGCTGGACCCTGAAAAGCCGCCGCTCACCTGGCCAGAGGTCATGGTCGCCGCAGCCAAGCTCAAGGCTACCGGTCATCAGTGCCCATTTACCACCAGCTGGGTCAGCTGGACCCAGCTTGAGAGTTTCAGCGCCTGGCACAACACCGAGTTTGCCAGCAAGGGCAATGGCATGTTCGGGATCGATGCCCGCCTGACCTTTAACGAGCCCCTGCAGACTCGCCATATTGAAAACCTGGCCAAGATGGCCAAGGACGGTCTCTTTGTCTACAAGGGCCGTGGCAACGCTGCCGATGGCGTGTTCGTGTCCGGTGAGTGCGCCATGATCACCGGTTCGTCGGCACTGTACGGAAATATCAAGCGCAACGCCAAGTTCACGGGTGGCATTTCCACGCTGCCGTATTACCCGGATGTCCAGGGTGCACCCCAGAATACAGTGATTGGCGGAGCCAGCCTGTGGGCGATGGCAGGCAAAAAGCCGGATGACTACAAGGGCGTCGCGCAGTTCTTCGCGTTCCTGTCACGGCCTGAAGAAGCCGCCAAGAGCCATCAACGTACAGGCTATCTGCCTTTGACGATCGCTTCGTTCGAGCTGACCGAGAAGTCCGGCTACTACAAAGAGAACCCGGGTACCGAGGTGGCGGTGACACAGATGATTCGCAAGACGACCGACAAGTCGCGTGGAATCCGGCTCGGGAATTTCGTCCAGATCCGCACGATCATCGACGAGGAACTCGAGCAGGTGTGGTCGGGCAAGAAAACAGCCAAAGAGGCGCTGGACGTCGCCGTCAACCGCGGCAACGAGCAGCTTGAACGCTTTCAGAAGGCCAACAGCCGCTGATGGAAAAGAAGGTCCGGTTCCAGTCGCGCTGGTTGCCTTGGCTGCTGATCGCCCCACAGATGATCGTGGTGCTGGTATTTTTCTTCTGGCCGGCCGGGCGTGCGATTTATCAAAGCGTCCTGAGTCAGGACGCCTTTGGACTCTCGACAGAGTTTGTCGGGATGGAAAACTTTTCCCGTCTGGTCCACGACGCGACCTACCTTGAGTCGTTTGAGACCACGGCGGTGTTTTCCATCCTGGTGGCGGTCATCGGGCTGACCCTGGCGTTGTTGCTCGCGGTCATGGCGGACCGGGTGGTGCGCGTCGCGGGCATCTACAAGACACTTCTGATCTGGCCGTATGCCGTGGCCTCCGTCGTCGCGGGCGTCTTGTGGTTGTTCATGTTCAATTCGCCGATGGGCATTGTCGCGTTCGCGCTGCGCGCCATGGGATTCAAATGGAATCACATGCTCGACGCTGGCGACGCCATGGCACTGATTGTCGTCGCCGCTGTCTGGAAACAGATTTCCTACAATTTCCTGTTTTTCCTCGCTGGTTTGCAGTCGATTCCACGCTCGCTGATCGAGGCCGCCGCCATCGATGGTGCGTCGCCCTGGCATCGCTTTCGCACGATCATTTTTCCCTTGTTATCACCCACCACTTTTTTCCTGCTGGTGATCAACGTTGTCTACGCGTTTTTCGACACCTTCGCCATTGTCGACGCCACGACGCACGGTGGCCCCGGCAAGGCGACCTCCATCCTGGTCTACAGGGTGTATTACGACGGCTTCAAGGCCATGGACATGGGCGGGTCGGCCGCGCAGTCAGTCATTCTGATGGTGATCGTGGTGACGCTGACAGTGATTCAGTTCCGCTTTGTCGAACGCCGTGTCCAGTACTGATGAGCAAGCGCATCCATGATTGAAAGACGTTCCGGCCTGACCTTGATCTCGCACCTGGTGTTGCTGGCGGGGGTGCTCATTGTCGCGTTTCCCGTCTACATCGCCCTGATCGCGTCGACGCAGACCTCGATGGAAATCATACAGAACGTGCCGATGTCGCTGCTGCCTGGAAATAACGTGATCGAAACCTACCGTGTCGCCCTGTTTGGCGGCGAGACGGCAGCGGGCAGTCACATCGCGCCGGCATGGCCAATGATGTGGGTCAGTCTTGTCAGCGCACTGGTGATCACGATCGGCAAGATTGCCATTTCGCTGCTGTCGGCCTTTGCGATTGTCTATTTCAGGTTTCCGTTCCGGGGCACCGTGTTCTGGATGATTTTCGTCACGCTGATGTTGCCGGTCGAGGTGCGTATCGGTCCGACCTATGATGTCGTGTCCAGCCTGGGCATGCTCAATACCTATGCCGGGCTGACAATACCGTTGATCGCCTCGGCCACCGCGACCTTTCTGTTCCGGCAGTTTTTCCTGACGGTGCCCGACGAACTGGTCGAGGCTGCGCGCATGGACGGCGCGGGGCCAATGCGCTTTTTCTGGGATGTGTTGCTGCCCTTGTCACGCACCAGCATCGCGGCGCTTTTTGTGATCCAGTTCATCTATGGATGGAATCAGTATCTCTGGCCACTACTGGTGACGACCAACGAAGACATGTACCCGGTGGTGATGGGCATCAAGCGCCTGATCTCTGCTGGCGAAGCCTACACCGAATGGAACGTCGTCATGGCCAATGCCGTGCTGGCCATGTTGCCCCCCGCGCTGGTGGTGATCCTGATGCAGAAATGGTTCGTCAAGGGCCTGGTCGACTCCGAAAAATAAAGCACACACTGAACCTTATGGCTGCCATTTCATTCAAGAACGTCACTAAGCGCTACGGTGCTGGAAAAACCGCCGTGGAGGTGATCCATGGCGTGTCCGCCGATATTCACGACGGAGAATTCGTTGTGATTGTCGGTCCGTCGGGCTGTGGAAAATCCACGCTGCTACGCATGGTTGCCGGGCTGGAAGAAATATCAGAGGGGACCATTTCGATCGGTGACCGCGTTGTCAATGACCTCGAGCCCGCCGAACGCGACATCGCGATGGTGTTCCAGAACTACGCGCTTTACCCGCACATGACTGTCTACGACAACATGGCCTACGGGTTGAAGATCGCGAAAGTGTCCAAGGATGAAATCCGCACTCGCGTCGAGAAGGCAGCTGGCATCCTTGAATTGATGCCTTATCTGGACCGAAAGCCGCGCGCACTGTCCGGCGGGCAACGACAGCGCGTGGCGATGGGCCGAGCGATTGTGCGCCAGCCCCAGGTGTTCCTGTTTGACGAACCGCTGTCCAACCTCGACGCAAAACTGCGCGCACAGACACGGCTTGAAATTCAAAAACTACACCGCGAGCTTGGCATCACGTCGCTATTCGTGACGCACGACCAGGTCGAGGCCATGACGCTGGCCCAGCGCATGATCGTCATGCATGGTGGAGCGATGGAGCAGTTCGGCACGCCCGATGAGGTCTATAACCGACCGGCCACGACCTTTGTGGCGAGTTTCATCGGATCGCCACCTATGAACCTGTTGAAGCAGGCACCTGGTGGTCGCGCGGGCGCGATCCTGGGTATTCGACCCGAGCATCTGGATGTCGGTGACGAGGGCTGGTCACTAGAGGTCACCGCCATCGAGTTGCTGGGTGCCGAGCGCTTGCTCTACTGCACAATGGGTGGTGAGTCGCTGATCGTTCGTACCCACGAAGATCAGGCGGCACCGGTTGTCGGCCAGGTGATCCACGCCAAGCCTCGCCTCGACCGTATGCATGCATTCGACTCGGCGACCGGACGTCGCATCGCCTGAGTGTCGTGTTCCCCTGCGCGAAATTGACGCGCTGCCTGGGCGATGGCCAGGCAACTATCATGGTTACTTGAGTTTGTAGAAATCCTTGACGGTGTCCCAGGCCACGGTTTGTAAATGTTGAGCCATGGCCGGATCAAGTCCTGCTGTGTAGGTATTGCCGACAGGTGACTTCTTGAATAGCGATGCATAGACTACCGCCGCGCCAAGATAGGTCCCCGCAAGGCTTGGGTGACGCTTGTCCGCGTTATACAGATTGATGTCCGGGTGCCGCGCCTTTGATTTGGCGAAAGCCAGGCCCGCCGGGATGACCATCATGTTGTTGGCGTTGCCGGCCTTGACGTAGGCATCGGCCAGTTCCTCGGTCATCTCGGGCTTGTCGTCATAGGCCCACGACATGAACAGCACGGGATCGGCGCCGTTCTCGCGGATGGTGTCCCCATGCTTTTTCACATATTCGATAAATATGGGTTTCAGGTCCGGATGGATCGGGCACTGGCTGCAGTCCATCATGATCGCGATATCGAACAGTTTGTCCAGTTTATTGAACCGCACTTCGTTGTTCCCGACGAACGAATAACGCCCGATGCCGTTGGGCGCGAAATAGGCTTGCACATTGTGCCAGTCCAGCCCTGAACCACTGATCGTGACAGACGTGCCGCGAAACGGTTGGGTTTTATCTGCGGCCAGCATGAAATTGCGCACGTGTCCGTGCATGCTGTCGTTGTAATAGAAGAAACTATTGCCAATGAACAGGGCCGAAGTGGGGACTGCAGGTTTGGTTTGCATGACCGTTGGCGCTTCATAGGCCGAGGCAACCGTCGCGGCGGCAAGCAGTGCTGCAGCCAGGAGTGTTCGGGTGGCGCGGAAAAAGTTCATGTGGGTCTCCGAGTAGGGTGGACTGGTGCTGCAGTGTAGGGGTCGGCGTAACGGGCGGTCAATGACTGCTGGTATTCTGCTGCAACAAAAAAATAATGAGGAATGACATGCGCACGTTCGATCCTGCAGCCGCCGGACCGCTTTCAGATGTGCGGGTCCTTGACCTTTCGCGCCTGGTGGCGGGCAATATGCTGTCGGCCTATCTGGCTGACTTTGGTGCGGATGTCATCAAAGTCGAACGCGCGGGCACGGGCGACGACCTGCGCAACTGGCGCGAAGCCGGTTGGGACATCTACTGGAAAGTCTATGGCCGTAACAAGCGCTCGCTGGTGCTTGACCTGAAGTCGGCTGACGGCCTGGCGATCCTGAAGAAGCTTGTGCGTCATTCACAGATATTGATTGAAAACTTCGTGCCAGGTGGTCTGGAAAAAATGGGCCTGGCGCCTGACGTGTTGCTGGCGCTCAATCCGGCGCTGGTGATCGTGCGGGTCTCAGGGTGGGGCCAGACCGGGCCCTACAGTCACAAGCCGGGATTTGGGACGCTGGTCGAAGCCATGTCGGGGTTTGCACATCTGAATGGCTATCCCGATCGTCCGCCGGTATTGCCGCCTTTGGCACTGGCTGACATGATCGCGGGTATCTATGGGGCGGCCGGGGTGCTGACCGCGCTGCGCGTGGCGGAAAAAGAAGGTCGGGGCCAGATCATCGACCTGTCTTTGTTTGAACCCATTTTTTCAGTGATCTCGTCCGAAGCCGCAAAATATAAAGTGACCGGAGAAGCAACGATGCGCGCGGGCAATCAGTCCAGCCACACCGCGCCGCGCAACATCTACGCCTGTTCGGACCGTAAGTTTGTCGCCATGTCGGGCTCCATGCAGTCGATGGCGATGAAAATTTTCGACACAATCAATCGGGCGGACTTAAAGACAGACCCCAAGTTTGCGACCAACGATGCCCGTGTGCGAAATCGCGATGCACTCGACGGCATCATTGGCGACTTTATCGGGGTGCGCACGCAGGAGGAAAACCTGGCGATTTTTGAAGCGGCCGGTGTGACGGTCGGTCCGGTCTGCTCTGTGGCCGACTTGACGGATCACCCGTTCGTCACCGGTCGCCAGGCGATTGTTGAACTCGAGGACCGCGACCTGGGCAGCATCCCCATGCACAACATCATCCCGCGGCTGTCAGAGACCCCAGGCACGTTTCGTCGCCCGGCTCCTCGTGTCGGGGAGCACACGCAGGAAATTCTTGACGAACTTGGCAGGCAACCATAGTAGAACTACCTATATATGTCAGGAGAGGTCTCGGATACGGTGTGCGGTGGCCATGTAGTGAACAATTAAAACGAGCCTGGGGACAATACGTATCATCATGATGACTGACGAATATTTGCCATTTAATCCTGTGGTCCAGCCACAAAACAGGCTGCCAGCGGGTACCGTTGACTGCCATTTTCATGTGTTTGAAGATCCCGCGGCGTACCCCTATACCGCCAAGCGTTCTTACACGCCCTCACTCGCGCCATGGCCCGCCTTTCAAGCCATGAACGACATAATCGGTGCCGATCGTGCGGTGCTGGTTCACCCTTCCGTGTATGGTCACGACCACCGCACACTCTACGATGCCCTGGCCGCCCACCACGACCGCTTGCGTGCGGTTGGCGTACTGTCGCTCGACACGACTGACGCTGAAATCGAAAGCCTGCACAAGGCCGGGACTCGCGGCACGCGTGTCAATATTCTGTTCGCGGGTGGCAGTCAGCTCGCCGATGCGCAAACGCTGGCCCGGCGCATCAAGCCGTTCGGCTGGCATATCCAGTTTCTGGTGGATGTTGCCGCCCAGCCTGAGATTCCTGCCTGGGCCGCGACCCTGGGTGTGCCCGTGGTGTTCGATCACTTTGGGCATCCGTCGCGCCCGGACGTCAACGATCCGGGCTTTAAAAACATGTGCGCACTGGTGCGTGAGGGCACGGCCTGGGTCAAACTCTCTGGGCCGTACCGCGTGGTGGATGCCGCAAACAAGTGGGCCGCGATCCAGCCGTTTGTCGATGCCTTGCTGGCCATACGCACGGACCGTCTGGTGTGGGGTACGGACTGGCCGCATCC
Organism: uncultured beta proteobacterium; assembly: GCA_903821335.1. GTDB lineage: Bacteria > Pseudomonadota > Gammaproteobacteria > Burkholderiales > Burkholderiaceae_B > Zwartia. Next base: position 13,558 of record CAIJKV010000342.1, on the reverse strand, counting down.
GAATATTGCGCCACCCATGCCCAATGACGGCGATCTGGCGGACATGGTGTTCAAGTGGCTACCTGAGCAAGCCTTGCGTCAGCAGATTCTGGTGAGAAATCCAGAAGTACTTTACGATTTCCCGGCTTTTTCAGGTTAAAGCCTGTCTGCGCCTGGCGCTGCAGTCAAGCGCCATCGCGCTCGGGCGCAGCCGTCCCTGTCCTGGCGTCAGGGAATGCCGATCATTTTGTGTGTTTGCAGACTGAGTCGCCACTGCGGATGCGCCAGACAATACTGAATGGCTAGTTCAGTATTGTGGGCCTGGTCGGGGCCATCCATGGGTTGCAATAAAAAGTGTCTGAAGGCCAGCCCCTCAAAGCGTTCGGGTCGGGCCAGTGCTTGCGGAAACACCAGCTTGAGCTCGTCGCCCGAAGACTGGTTAAGTGGTGCGTCTGATTTTGGACTGATGCATATCCAGTCAATGCCTGCGGGTGCTGCGATCGTGCCGTTACTTTCAATGGCAATACGAAAGCCCACGGCATGCAAGGCTGTAATCAGTGGGGTATCGAGTTGCAACAGCGGTTCGCCACCGGTGCACACGATCAGGCGATTTTTTTGATCGGTGGCTGGCCAGAGCGCGAGCGCGGCAGCCGCAAGTTTGGACGCAGTGGTAAATTTTCCGCCGTTCAGCCCGTCTGTCCCAACAAAATCGGTGTCGCAAAACTGGCACACTGCCCGGGCCCGATCGCGTTCAAACCCGGTCCACAGGTTGCACCCCGCGAACCGCAGGAACACCGCGGTGCTGCCAGCCTGCACACCTTCGCCTTGCAGGGTGAGGAACATTTCCTTGACACTGTATGTCATGTCGAATTTAAACCGGTAAGGCCGGACCCAGCTCACCCCAATACAGAATGACGCCGCAGCCACGGGTTTCGTTCAGGTCAATGCGGTCCAGCGCGGGCAGGAGTGGTGACGCGATATTTTTTATATAACGCGCGATGCTGGCGACGTCGGCGTCCTGGTCACCCATTATTTCGTGCAGAGGTTGGTGATCAAGTTGCTTGAAAATCGGATCAAACACAGTTTTGACGTCACCAAAATCGACCGTCCAGCCACGTACCTGGTCAAGTGGCGCGTGCAGGTGCAGGCGCAGCGTGAAGGTGTGGCCATGGATGCGACGACGACGGTCTCCGTGCGGAGCGCGCTTGAGGCGCACGGCGCTATCGAGCGTGAATTCTTTCCAGATTCGGTAGTGATCCCCGTCAAAATGCGCGCCGCAACTGCCGGTTTCATACACGGTCACCCAGGAAAGTTCTGGCAACAGGGGTTTGAGCTGGGCCCATATCCAGGCAGAAATATTTTCGCTGGTTGGATTTTCAAGGCCGGGGATGTCATTGAGGCAGGCGTGATCCAGTTGCGCGTGAATCGGCGACCAGATTTTGTCCAGGTGGTCATAGTCAATCGACAGGTCGCGCTGACCGAGGTCCTGGTCCGCATGCAGGATGACCTCAAAGCCGTGGCCGTGCATGCGGCCACACTTGTGACCTGGCGGTACCATGGGCAACTGGTGCGCGGACTGGAACAGATAGCGTCGCCAGACATGGGCATGGTCGCTGGCATCGAGATCAACGCCACAGTGCGCGGTACTTTGTATGCCCACCGATGTGATACCGGGCACAGCCAGGTGTTTTCGGATCCAGCGGGCGATGTTCTCGTCCGTGGGCAGCGCAATGGTCTGATTCAGGTGCGCATAGTCGAGCGGTGCCACGCAATGCTGCAGCCGTTGTGACAGCGTATCGACCTCGGCACCCTCGAAGGGTGCCCAGCCGTCGGGCAGGCTGGCGCGCACTTCACCCAGGAAACTATGCCCGTGCAGCCGCGTCGCGCGATGCCCGGCTGGCAGGCAATCGACCTGACAGGCGGCCTCAAAGCCCGCCGCCGCGACATACAAGACATGTTCGGTCACGAGGTCAATCCAAACTTCGTGTAGAGCGGATCAGCGATGCCGACCTCGGCAAAGCCCTTGGCCCGCAATAGGCAGGAGTCGCACGCCCCGCAGGGTTCGCCGGTGGGACCCGGGTCGTAGCAGCTGGTGGTTTCGGAAAAATTCACGCCCAGTTCCATGCCCTTGCGGATGATGTCCGCCTTGGTCATGTGAAGCAGCGGCGCGCGGATCTTGAGCTTTTGCTTTCCTTCTACGCCAGCTTTGGTCGCCAGGTTGGCCAGATTCTCAAAGGCTTCGATGTATTCCGGGCGGCAGTCCGGATAGCCGCTGTAGTCCATGGCGTTGACGCCGACAAAAATATCTTCGGCTCCAATGACTTCTGCCCAGGCCAGCGCAAAACTCAGAAAAATCGTGTTGCGCGCGGGTACATAGGTAATGGGAATGCCGCCAGCGATGTTCTCAACCTGATGCCCCTTTGGGACGTCAATGTCGGCGGTCAGTGCCGAGCCACCGAAGGCGCGCATATCCATGTCGAGGGTGACATGGCGTGTGACGCTGCGCTGTCTGGCAAAGGTTTGGGCTTTTTCGAGTTCGACGGCGTGACGTTGTCCGTAGCGAAAGCTGAGCGCGAAGACCTCAAAGCCTTCTTGTTGGGCGATCGCAAGCGATGTGGTCGAATCGAGCCCGCCGCTCAGCAGGCAAACTGCCTTTTTCAAAATGATGCTCCCGGTGCATGCTGCCCGCAGTGTATGTCGTCAGCGGGCAAACCCGTATTTTACGGCCATGCCGCCGTGGGTCGGGTTCTGTAAAGAAAAACCCCGCCGCGTAAGCGGCAGGGCTATGTCACGCCTCGTCCCGGGCGGGACGGCGCGCGGCGTGCTTACTTGGCGGTCGGCATGGCGAATTCCGCACCTTTCCCGATGGTTTCGGGCCAGCGCTGCATGATCGATTTTTGCTTGGTATAGAAGCGCACGCCTTCCTCGCCGTAGGCGTGCATGTCGCCAAACAGGCTCTTTTTCCAGCCGCCAAAACCATGCCATGCCATGGGCACGGGAATCGGCACGTTGATGCCAACCATGCCAACCTGGATACGACGGCCGAATTCGCGCGCGACGTTGCCGTCCCGGGTGTAGCAGGACACACCGTTGCCGAACTCATGGGCGTTGATCAGTTCGACGGCTGCGCTGAAATCGGTGACGCGCACGCACGAGAGGACGGGACCGAAGATTTCTTCTTTATATATCCGCATGGAGGGCGTCACGTTGTCGAATAGCGTGCCACCCGTGAAAAATCCTTGCTCATGACCAGCAACCTTGTGCCCGCGGCCGTCAACAACCAGTTTCGCGCCTTCCTGCACGCCGGTCTCGATGTAGCCTTCGATACGCTCGAGCGCCTGGCGGGTGACGATCGGGCCCATCTCGGCATCAAGTTCCAGACCATTCTTGATCTTCAGTGTCCTGGCGCGCTCAGCCAGCAAAGGCACGATTTTGTCGGCCACATCGCCGACCAGGACCGCCACGGAAATTGCCATGCAGCGTTCGCCGGCAGAGCCGTAGGCGGCACCGATCAACCCGTCGACCGCCTGGTCGATATCGGCATCGGGCATGACCACCATGTGGTTCTTGGCGCCGCCCAGTGCCTGCACGCGCTTGCCCAAGTCTGCGCCGCGCTGGTAAATGTATTGCGCGATCGGTGTTGATCCGACAAAACTGATGGCGCGCACGTCCGGGTGTTCAAGCAGGCCGTCCACGGCGACCTTGTCACCCTGCACGACGTTAAACACACCGTCTGGCAAACCGGCTTCCTTCATGAGTTGCGCCATGAAGATGGATGCGGACGGATCGCGCTCGCTGGGCTTGAGGATGAACGTGTTGCCGGCTGCGATCGCCACGGGAAACATCCAGCAGGGAACCATGCATGGGAAGTTGAACGGCGTAATGCCGGCCGCGACACCAAGAGGTTGGCGCAACGTCCAGTTGTCGATTCCGGTTGAAACCTGGTCGGTGAAGTCACCCTTGAGCAGTTGGGGAATGCCACAGGCGAATTCAACGATGTCGATTCCCCGCATGACTTCGCCCTGCGCATCGGTGAAGACCTTGCCATGTTCCTGCGTGATGATGGACGCCAGTTCATCTTTTCGGGCATTCATCAGTGCCAGGAAATTGTTCATGATCCGCGCGCGTCGGATAGGTGGCGTATCGGCCCAGGCGGGGAACGCCGCCCGGGCACTCGCCACCGCGGCGTTGACGGTGTCCAGGCTGGCAAGTTCGACCTTGCGCGTGGCCTGACCTGTTGCCGGATTAAACACATCCTGCGAGCGCGCGCCGGGATGTGTGACGGCCTGGCCGTGAATCCATTGGGAAACGACCGCCGGGATGGCGGGCATTGGGGGCTGTTTGGACATGCTGGTTCCTTTTCAAAAAGAGCTCTGCGTGAATATGCTTCAAGTGTAGGCAATGCAATGTTTTATCGGAAGTGCCAATTTGTGATTAAACTGTTCGATAATTTGAACAATTAAATTTGTCCATGGACTCAACATGTCTGGCGTCCCCATCGCTTCAACCCTGGCAGACATACATCTGCTGACTGTGCTGGCTGAAACCCGCAGCTTTACCCAGGCAGCCGCACGACTGGGTATTTCCAAATCGTCGGTCAGTACCCGCATCGCTGACCTCGAGCGCGCGGCAGGCGTGTCGCTTGTGCGCCGGACCACACGTTCAGTGACACTGACCGAAGCTGGCCGCCAGCTGGTTGACGAAACGCGCGCCGCCTTCACACGAATCGAACAAAGCTTTGCAGGCATCAAGGACCTGGTTGAAACCCCCCAGGGTCTGGTGCGCGTGTCTGCCCCGGTCGCGCTGGGGCGTCAGACGCTGGCGCCGGTGATTGCTGAATTTCTCAAGGCGTATCCGCAGATTCGCGTCGATCTTGACCTGAGCGACCGGTTCGTGAATCTTGCCCAGGAAGGTTTTGACCTGGCGATTCGTCACACCAGCGCTCCACCCGACACTCTGGTGGCCTGGACGCTGTGCGAATCGCGTTCAATCCTGACGGCGAGTCCCCGCTACCTGGCCGTGCGCGGGACACCACGTCACCCGCAAGAGTTGTCGGGGCACAGTTGTCTCTTGTACTTGCGCGACAACACCACGGGGACATGGTCTTTTGAAAAAACCCGCACGCGTACACGCCGCGAGCAGGTCGCTGTGAGCGTGTCGGGGGCCATGCGTGCGAACAACAGTGAAGTATTGCGTGCGGCCGCCCGAGCAGATCTGGGGATCGCGCTACTGCCAGATTTCACCGCCAGTGAAGAAATCCTCAAGGGCAATCTGATCCCGCTCTTGACGGACTGGAAACCAATCGGCTTTTTTGGCGACCGCCTGTATGCGCTGCGTCCCTTCGCCGCGCGCGTGCCGCGCGCGATCCAGTGTCTGGTCGATTATTTGCGCGCTGAACTGGCAAGGCCTGACCCAGCCTGACCAAGCGGTCGCAGGTCATTGGGCCGCACCAGTCTGATCACGCTGAGCAAGACCATCGCAGACATACCCACCGCCAGGGCGATCAGGTACTGGCCAGGGGTCATGACGGCAAAGCGGAACACTTCACGCACGGGTTGTATCCAAAGTGCCGCCGCCAGCAGTATCCCGGTCAGGATCGTCATGAACCATAACGAGCGATTCGGACGAAGCAGGCTGGCGACCAGGCTTGTGCGCAACGACCGATTGACCAGTACCAGGCCGAAGTTCGCGATGACCAGTGCCACGAAGACGACGCTGCGCAAGTCATCTTCGGCCGGACCCGTGCGCGCCAGCATGAACGCCAGACCGATCAATAGCGCCAGGATCGTCAGCCCCTGGGCCAGGCTCCAGGCCAGGAAACCCGGGCTGAACAGGGGTGCCTCGGGCGCACGCGGTGGGCACTCCATGATGTCGTCTTCGGCTGGTTCAGCCTCGTAGACAATGGAGCAAACCGGGTCCATCACCAACTCAAGAAAAGCGATGTGCACCGGGTACAGGAGCGCAGGCCAGCCCAGCAGGATAGGCAGCAGGGCCAGACCCGCGATTGGCACATGCACGGCAAGCACAAATGCCATGGCCTTGCGCAGGTTCTCAAATATCTGCCTTCCCTGGCGAATGGCTTTGACAATCGACCCAAAGTCGTCATCCAGCAGGACGATGGCGGACGCCTCCCGGGCGACGTCGGTGCCGCGGCTACCCATCGCGATGCCGATGTGCGCGGCCTTGAGCGCAGGCGCATCGTTGACCCCGTCGCCCGTCATGGCCACGATATCCCCATGGTTCTTGAAAGCCGTGACGATGCGCAGTTTCTGAGCGGGTTTGATGCGTGCAAAGACCGCCGTGTTTCGGAGTCGCGCGGCGAGCGCCTGATCGTCGAGTTGGTCGAGTTGTTCGCCCGTGATGACATTTCCCAGCGTGTCTGTGTCCTGCGCGATATCGGCCCGTTTTGCGATCGCCAGGGCGGTGGCGGGATAGTCGCCCGTGATCATCACGACCTGGATGCCTGCAGTCTGGCACTGCTGGACCGCCTCGCGCACACCCGCGCGCAGCGGATCTTCCAGAGCGACCAGACCCAGGAATTCAAAATCAAAGTCGTGCTGGTTCGCGGGCTGTTCAACCCCCTGGTAGCGTGCCCGGGCCACGGCCAGCATCCGAAAGCCTTTCGTGGCCATCCGGTCTACGGTTTCGCTGATATCCCGGCGCTGCGTGGCGTCCAGGTGGCACAAGTCGGTCACCGCCTCGGGTGCGCCCTTGCAGGCGATGACATAGGTACTCGATTCTTCGGCGGTCCACACATGCGACATCGCAAGCATGTCCGGGTGCAAGCCATACTCAAAAGCAAGCAGCCACTGCGCGTGCAGGTGCTCGGTTCCCGTCAGATGTTTGTCGCCGAGGACGACGAAGGCCTGCTCCATGGGATCGAAGGGGTCGCGTTCGCTGGCGAGAATGCCAAACTCAAGCAGGGCATGAAAATCTTCTGGCAGGCTGTCTTCGTTGGCGTCCCAGGTCTGACTTGCGACATGCAATGCCGCGATGCGCATGCGATTCAACGTGAGGGTGCCGGTCTTGTCCGTGCACAGTACGGTGGCCGAGCCCAGTGTTTCTATGGCGGCCGAACGACGCGTCAGCACGCGATGGCGCGATATTCTCCAGGCCCCCATTGCCATGAAGACGGTCAGTATCAGGATGAATTCCTGAGGCAGCATGGACATGGCCAGCGTAATTCCGGACAGCAGGCCGGTCATCCAGTCGCCGCGAAGCAGACCCAGTTCGAGAACCACGAAGATGCTCAAGGTCAGTCCCAGCACGCTGAACATTCGGACCAGTTTGCGGGTCTGGCGGCTCAGGGGCGTGGCTTCGTCCTGTATTTCGGCCAGCGACACGCCGATCTTGCCAATCTCGCAGCGCGCGCCCGTCGCCGTGACGCGTGCGACGCCCTGTCCGCGAACCACGAGGGTGCCGGAATACACAAGCAGCAGGTCATTTTCGTGCGAGAGGGAAATTTTTCCGACCGGCACGGATTCGCCTGTCAGTAAGGATTCATCTGTTTGCAGATCGTTGGCCGACAGTACCTGCGCGTCAGCCGGCACGCGGTCGCCTTCCGACAGGATCAGGACATCCCCGACGACCACGTCGGCACCCGCGATGCGCACTTGGGCACCGTCGCGTACGACGAGCGCGCGCGGGCTCGTCAGGTCACGCAGCTTTTCCAGTACATTTTCGGTTCGGCGTTCCTGGTAGACCGTAATGACGACGGTCAGGACGACAAACGCCAACAGCATCATGGCTTCGCCGGCGTCGCCGAGTATCAGGTAAATGATGCCGGCCGCGATCAGCAACTGGAACATGGGCTCGCGCACGACTTCGAGCAATATCCGCCAGCCGGTTCGGCGTTGTGTTGCGCTAAGTTGATTCGGACCATCCGAGAGCAACCGCTGCGCTGCAGCCTGACTGGTCAGTCCGAATTCAGTGACTGGACTTTCGTTGCGCATGAACGGGCACCTTGGAACCGCTTGGTCACGATACCCCTATATTATGCGCCTCGGCAATTCTTGGCAGAGGATTGTTCGGGAAAGAGCCTCACCCAAAGCACTGTTAAAATTTCTGCTGAATCCATCGGAGCATTCCCCCATCATGACTCAGCCCCTGTCTGGCAAAGTCGCCCTGGTTACGGGCGCAGCACGCGGCATCGGCCGCGCCTGTGCGGTCAAACTGGCTGCGGCTGGTTGCGACATCATTGCCAATTACTACAACAGCCACGAAGAGGCGCAAGCCCTTTGTGAACAAGTGCAGGCGATGGGACGTCGCGCCATGGCCGTGCAGGCCAGCGTCGGCGTGCCCGACAGCGTGACTGAAATGTTCGAGACCATCCGTACGGAATTCGACCGGATTGACATCGTGATCAGCAATGCCGCATCAGGTGTGCTCAAGCCCAATATGGACATGACCCTGAAGCATTTTCGCTGGTGCATGGAGACCAATGCTTTCGCAGTGAACCTGCTGGCGCAACACGCGGCACCCCTGATGACAGAAGGTGGTCGCATCGTCGCCATGTCCAGCCTGGGCGCTCAGCGCGCCATGCCGCATTATGGCTTTATCGGGGCCTCCAAGGCGGCGCTTGAATCACTGGTGCGTTCACTAGCCCAAGAGCTCGGCCCGCGGGGCATCCGCGTCAACACCGTGTCTGCTGGCGTGGTCGATACCGACGCGCTCAGCCATTTTCCCAACCGCGAGCAGGTCCTGGCCGAGTTTGCCGAGCGTACCCCGGCGGGCCCCAGCCTGAAGCCGGAAAACGTGGCCGACGCAGTCTACCTGCTCTGCCTGCCTGAAGCTGCCTGGATCAACGGTCACACCCTGATCGTGGATGGCGGTTTTGCGATTTCGGGTTGAGCACCATGGCTTTTGAATCAGGACTTTCCGGAAAAATTGCCATCGTCACAGGTGGCTCGCGCGGCATTGGCCGGGCGATTGTCGAGTTGCTCGCCGGGCAGGGTGCGGACGTCACTTTTTTTTATCGTGGCAACGAAGCCGCAGCGCTGCAAGTTGTCGAGGCTGTGAGCGCAGCGGGTGGCAAGGCCACGGGCGTGAAGGTTGACGTCAGCGATTCTGCGGCCTGCGTGGCGGCCGTCGAGGCAGTTGCCGATCGCTTCGACCGCATTGATCTTCTTGTCAATAATGCCGGAATCGTGCGCGACAACCTGATGGCGGCAATGGAAGACGAAGAAATCTCGGCGGTGCTTCAGACCAACGTAGGCGGGTTGTTCAACGTGACCAGGCCTGTCATCCCGTTCATGATGTCGCAGCGTGCCGGCTGTATCGTCAATCTGTCTTCCGTGGCGGGTAACAAGGCGGGGCGTGGCCAGGCCAATTACGCCGCCAGCAAGGGCGCGGTTGACGCCGTCACACGCGCGCTGGCGGTCGAACTTGCCCCACGCAACATACGGGTGAATGCCGTCGCCCCGGGCGTGATCGACACTGAAATGTCCGAACAGGTACGCGAACTGGCCGGCGATCAGGTCAAATCCCGGATATTACTCAAGCGATACGGCCAGGCCCAGGAAGTCGCCAACGCGGTCGGTTTCCTGGCCTCTTCGATGGCCGAGTACATCACCGGGCAGATTTTGTACGTGGACGGTGGCTTCAAAATGGATTGAACGGGGGTGGCAGCACCTTCCAATCGGTTCCAGTCGCGCGCCGCGAGGCCAATCGGGGCGGTAGTGCCGGATTTGCGCGCAATCAGTTAAAATGGGGCGCTTTTTTAATCATCAAGCGTTTGGGCTTGCTGCGATCGGCCACTTCTGGCGACGCGCGCCTACACAGCCCTCACCACACGGAGTCAGTCATGACTGAAGCAGTCATCTCGAAAGAAGAAATCATGGCGGTGTTCCCCACTGTCCAGAAAACGATGGCCGATGCACTCGGTTGCGATGTAGATGACATCAAACTTGACGTGTCCCTGATTGAAGGCCTTGACGCTGAGTCCATCGACTTCCTGGACATGGTTTTCCGCCTTGAGCGCGCTTTCAAAATCAAAGTGCCACGTGGCAAGATCATTGAAGATGTCCGTGGCGACATGCCAGTCGATGAATTCGAACAAAACGGCATCCTGACTGAAAAAGGCCTCGCCCGGCTGCGCGTTTACCTGTCAGAGATCGACGAGTCGCGTTTTAAAACGCCGATGCGCGTGGATCATATCGCTCGTCTGTACACGCCAGAGACCTTTTGCAAGCTCGTGGTTCGCGCAAAGCGCGGATTGCCAGCCGCTGGCTGATGGTGGGTCACGTGGCGAGTTCGATTCAGGACTCGCCGTCTGGGCGATTCGCAGCGTTTTCCTTTGTTGACCGCATCACCCGTATTGACGGCATCACGCAGGTCTGCGGGGTCTATACAATTCCGGCCCATGCGACCCGTTTTCCGGTTAGCCTGGTCGCTGAGGCGATCGGGCAGTTAGCCGCCTGGGTTGCCATGTCCACGGTCGCGTTTAGTCGCCGCCCCGTTGCCGCCCTCGCAGGTGACACCAGAATATTTTCTGCGCCCCGGCCTGGCGATACCCTGGAACTCCAGGTTGACATCGAGTCCTGCGACGCAGAGGCCATCACCTACCGCGGTCGTGCCACGGTGGGTGGCAAACTGGTGCTTGAACTGCTCGACACCCTGGGCTCGATGCTGGATATTTCAGAGTTCGACGATCCGGTCGCGCTGGCTGCAGACTTTGCGGTATTGACAAGTACCGGGCGCACGCCTGGGTGTTTTGCGGGGGTGCCGCAACCGGTGCTGACCGACATCAGCCATGAGGCCGCACACAGTCTGCAGGCTCAGCTCGCCGTGCCGGTCGAAGCTCCTTTTTTTGCCGATCATTTCCCGCGTCGCCCGGTTTTTCCGGCGACGCTGATGCTGGATTCCCAGCTGCAGCTCGCCCAGCGCATCGCATCGGAAGCCGCAGGCTGCCCGGTGCGCGTCACACGCATCACCCATGTCAAGGTCCGCGCCTTTACCCTGCCGGGGGCTGTGCTCGTATTGTCGGCCGAGCTCGCCCCGCCGGGGCAGGACGATCCAGAACCCCTGCTCGTTAAAGTGGGGGCCAAGGCCGATGGCCGCACAATCGCAGGAGCAAAGATATTTTTTGTGCCAGCTTCCGGAGAATATGCATGACCGCACAACGTCGCGTCGCGATTACAGGGATAGGCCTGGTGACCCCGGCCGGTCTGGATGCCGCCTCTAGCTGGGCGCGTATCAAGTCTGCCCGGAGTTGCGTGGGCCCCATCACAATATTTGACGCGTCGGGGTTTTCTACCCGCATCGCAGCCGAGGTCAAGGGCTTTGACAGCCTGCCACCCATTGATGATCGCAAGTTGCTCAAGTACGCCAGCCGCGCGCACCGCTTCGCCCTGGCAGCAGCCGATGAGGCGATTGCCGATTCCGGCGTTCGACCGACTGCCCAGGATGCCGCCCGCTGGGGTTGCGTCGTGGGCGCCGGCATGATGACCGTTGCGCATCCAGAGATCGCTGCCGTGCAGCGCGCGGCGGCGCCCGAGGGCGAACTGATTCCTGACAATCTCCTTGATGAGCCAGTTGCCCGCGACGTGATGGCATTTAGCCGAAGCCTGTCAACAGCGGGCGTCTCGCTGTTGTTGCGCCGGTTTGGCATCCGCGGTTACGCATCAACCGTGCACACGGCTTGCGCGTCAGGCGGCCAGGCTGTTGGCACCGCGATGCGCCTGATTCGTCGTGGCGTGGCCGATCGGGTCCTGACCGGTGGTTTTGATTCGATGATTTCACCCGTTGGAATGTCCGGCTTTTGCTTGTTGTCGGCGGTGTCGCCAGACAACGACACGCCCGAGCGTGCCAGCCGCCCGTTTGACCTGACCCGCAACGGCTTTGTGCTCGGCGAAGGTGCTGGCTTCCTGGTCCTCGAAGAGTGGAATAGCGCGGTCAGGCGCGGTGCCACGATCTATGCAGAACTGGCTGGAGATGGCAATTCACTTTCGTCATACCGGATCACCGATTCGCACCCGTCCGGGGACGGTCCGATCCAGGCCATGCAGCGCGCAATGGCCAATGCAGGCGCGACGACTGAAGATATCGACTATCTGAATGCACACGGCACCTCAACCCCGATGAATGATCGCAGCGAATGCGCCGCGGTCAACGCGGTGTTTGGCGACCGTGCCAAGTTAGTGGGTGTCAGCTCAACCAAGAGCGTGACGGGTCATCTGATCGCCGCCGCAGGCGCGGTCGAGGCGGGCATTTGCGCCATGGCCATCCGCGACGGCCTGATGCCCCCCAATGCCAATTTGCAGCAGATCGATCCGGACTGCGACGTCAACATCGTGCGTGACGTCCCCCGTGAGCAGCGCATTCGCATGGCACTCTCGACTTCACTCGGGTTTGGCGGTAGCAATAGCTGCCTTGCCTTTCGTCATCCCGAAGAAACCGCGGCGCTTGTTGCCGCAGGACGGTAATTGTCATGAACCGTATCGTCATTACTGGATCCGGCGCAATTTGCGGCACAGGCACCGACCCGGCAGCCATCGTTGATGCCCTGGTCGCCGGGCAGTCCGCTATCGGTCCGATCACCAGCTGGGACGCTGCCAACTGGCCCTGCCAGGTCGCTGCACCCGTCACTGAGTACAACGGTGGCAAGCTGCTCGGCGATCGCAAATTATTAAAACTTGTGCGTCGCTCGGACGTCTTTGGCATCTATGCGGGCGGACAGGCCATCGAACAGGCTGGTTTGCCTGCGTGGCGTGAATCGCTCGACGAGGCGACAGCCGCAAGCTATGCGGATCAGACTGGCTGCTATGTCGGTTCCGGCGGTGGCGCGTTTGAGGTCAATTACGATTATTTTCCACTGATGGCCGAAACAGGCGACAGCCTGGAACAGTTTGGCCGCGAGTTGCCGAATATGGTCAACCCGATGTGGTTGCTGCGTTCGCTGCCCAATAACGTGCTTTGCCACGTCAGCATTCGCCATCAGTTAAAAGGTCCCAACGGCTGTATCACCAACCACACCACCAGTGGCATTCTTTCCGTGATTGAAAGCGCCTGGGCGCTGCGCGAGGGCGAGGCGCAACGTGTCGTGGCGATCGGTCACGACGCGCCGATCGAACCCCAGACCGTGCTTTACCTGGATCAGGTCGGTTTGCTGGGCAGGGATGAACTGCGTCCCTACGACAAGCGCCACAATGGTTGTTTGCTCGGCGAAGGCGCTGGTGCACTGGTACTGGAAACGCAAGCGTCGGCCCATGAGCGCGGCGCGCAGATCCTCGGAGAATATCTTGGTGGTGGCGATGCGTCCGAAGGCGAGGGTATCTTCGCGATACGCCCTGATGGGGACGGCCTGGCGCGGGCCATCCTGGCCGCCCTCGACGACGCAAAGTTAAAGCCTGCCGACGTTGGGATGGTTGTTGCCCATGGAAACGCAACCGAGCAGTCCGATGTGTCTGAGGCTGCTGCGCTGGTCAGGGTTTTCGGTGCCGACATGCCACCCGTGACCTCTTTCAAATGGTCGGTCGGGCATCTTTTCGCGGCCTCCGGGATACTGGATACTGTGGTCGGTCTAGAGGCGATCCGCCGCCGAACCGTGCCGGGCATTGCTAACCTTGGCGAAATCGCGCCG
>CAIJKV010000341.1 GCA_903821335.1 uncultured beta proteobacterium | reverse complement strand
TCCCACTCAATCGTGGCAGGCGGCTTACTGGATACGTCATACACCACGCGGTTAATACCACGCACCTCATTGATGATGCGCGAGGACACTTTACCCAGCAATGGATGAGGCAAAGGTGCCCAGTCCGCTGTCATGAAGTCAGAGGTCTGGACCGCACGCAAAGCGACGACATAGTCATACGTGCGCCCGTCACCCATCACGCCGACAGACTTGACAGGCAGGAATACCGCGAAGGCCTGGGAGGTCAGGTCGTACCAGGACAGGCCACTGGCCGGATCGATGGTGCTGCGCAATTCTTCAATGAAAATCGCGTCGGCACGGCGCAGCAGATCGGCAAATTCGGCCTTGACCTCGCCCAGGATGCGCACACCCAGGCCGGGACCCGGGAAGGGATGGCGGTAGACCATGCCGTGGGGCAGACCCAACGCCACGCCCAGCTTGCGCACTTCGTCTTTGAACAATTCGCGCAAGGGTTCGAGCAGCTTGAGATTAAGCGTGTCGGGCAAGCCACCCACGTTATGGTGCGACTTGATGGAGACGGCCTTGCCGGTCTTGGCGCCGGCAGATTCGATGACGTCGGGATAAATGGTGCCCTGAGCGAGCCAGCGTGCGTTCTTGAGCTTGGCGGCCTCGGCCTGGAAGACCTCGACGAACTCGCGGCCGATGATCTTGCGTTTGGCTTCGGGATCGGCCACGCCGGCAAGCTTGCCCATGAACTGAACGCTAGCGTCGACATGGATGATGCGCACGCCCATGTTCTGGGCAAACGTTTCCATGACCTGCTGGCCTTCGTTCAGGCGCAACAGGCCGTGGTCGACAAACACGCAGGTGAGCCTGTCACCAATGGCCTTGTGGATCAGGGCTGCCGCAACCGAAGAATCGACGCCGCCCGACAGACCAAGGAGGACTTCTTCGTCGCCCACCTGTTCGCGAATGCGCGCGACGGCTTCGTCAACGTAATCGGGCATGTTCCAGTCGCCCTTGCAGCCGCAGATTTCCTGGACAAAACGCGTGAGCATCGCCTGGCCCTGCACGGTATGGGTGACCTCAGGGTGGAACTGCACGGCGTAGAACTTACGGGTTTCGTCCGCCATGCCGGCGATCGGGCACGCGTCGGTCGAGGCCATCACCTTGAAGCCCTCGGGCAGGCGCGTCACCTGATCCCCGTGGCTCATCCAGACCTTGAGCATGCCATGGCCTTCGGCGGTCATGAAGTCCTGGATATCTTTCAGAAAACTGGTGTGGCCACGGGCACGGACCTCGGCATAGCCAAATTCACGGTGGTCGCTATAGCTGACCTCGCCGCCAAGCTGTTGGGCCATGGACTGCATGCCGTAGCAAATACCCAACACAGGCACACCCAGTTCAAACACCAGGCCGGGCACCTTGAGGGAGTCTTCGTCATACGCTGACGCATGACTGCCTGACAGGATGATGCCCTGTAGTCCCTGCGCGAGCTGGTCACGCAAAAAGTCTTCGGTGACATCGCCCGGATGCAATTCGCAATAAACCCCGGCTTCTCGCACACGACGTGCGATGAGTTGGGAAACCTGTGAACCGTAATCAAGAATCAGTATGCGCTGGTGCATGAGAGCCTGGCTCCATTTGAATAAAAGACACCGGCCATTAGACCGGTGCATGAAGAGTCGTCAGAAATCGGGGACTACCCGATCAGGGCAAACATCGCGTCGGCCCGAACCGGTCTGGCGTCAGATCAGTCTGCACGGTAATTCGGTGCTTCCTTGGTGATCTGCACGTCGTGCACATGTGACTCACGGAAACCGGCAGAAGTAATCTGGACGAATTCCGGCTTGGTGCGCATTTCTTCGATCGAGGCGCAGCCGCAGTAACCCATCGACGCACGCACACCACCCACCAACTGGTAAATGATGGCGAGTACGCTGCCTTTGTAGGGAACGCGGCCCTCGATGCCCTCAGGAACCAGTTTGTCAGCGTTATTGGCCGGATCCTGGAAATAACGGTCTGCAGAACCATCAGCCATTGCGCCCAGGCTGCCCATGCCGCGATAGGACTTGTAAGAGCGACCTTGATAGAGCACGACCTCGCCAGGCGCTTCGTCCGTGCCGGCAAACAGGCCGCCCATCATGACGGTCGAGGCGCCGGCGGCAATAGCCTTGGATACATCACCCGAGAAACGAATCCCGCCGTCGGCAATGAGAGGAACGCCCGTGCCTTCCAGGGCACGCGACACATCGGAAATCGCAGTGATCTGCGGGACGCCAACGCCTGCCACCACGCGTGTGGTGCAAATTGAGCCAGGGCCAATACCAACCTTGACCGCGTCGGCCCCGGCGTTGAGGAGCGCACGCGCTGCGTCAGCCGTGGCGATGTTGCCGCCAATGACCTCTACTTTCGGATAGTTGGTCTTGACCCAGCGAACACGCTCGATCACGCCTGCGGAGTGACCGTGCGCGGTATCCACGACGATCACGTCAACGCCTGCGGCGCAAAGTTTTTCAACACGCTCTTCGGTGCCGTCACCCACGCCCACTGCAGCACCAACAAGCAACTGGCCGTGCTTATCCTTGCAGGCTGCCGGGTGTTCTGTGTTTTTTACGATGTCTTTGACGGTGGCCAGACCACGCAACTGAAAGGCGTCGTTGACGATCAGCACGCGCTCGAGGCGGTGCTTGTGCATCAGTGTCTGGGCCTCGGCGAGCGTGGCACCCTCACGCATCGTGATCAAGCGATCTTGCTGCGTCATGACGGCGCTGATCGGATCATCGAGGCGGTCTTCAAAACGCAGGTCGCGGTTGGTTACGATACCGACCACCTTACCGCCCTGCACGACCGGCAGTCCGGAGATACCATGCTGGCGCTGCAACGCGATGGCGTCACGCACCTTCATGTCGGGGGTCACGGTAATCGGGTCAATCACAATGCCGAATTCGTGGCGCTTGACGCGCGCGACCTCTTTGGCCTGCTCGTCGGCAGTCAGGTTCTTGTGGATGATGCCGATGCCGCCTTCCTGGGCCATGGCAATCGCCAGGCGGGACTCGGTCACCGTATCCATGGCGGCAGAGACGAGGGGGATATTGATCGATATGTTGCGGGTCAGTCGAGTAACCAGCGAGGTGTCGCGCGGCAACACCTGTGAAAACGCAGGCACCAGCAACACATCGTCGAAGGTGAGCGCGGTTTGGATGAGACGCATGAAAAACTCCGGGCGGCAAAGCGTGATTATACGATGTTGAATCGGTGAAATCCCGTAGTTTCCTGTTACCAGGCATGCGCTTAAGGAAATTTAATATATGTATTGACTCACTAGTGTCCGTTAAACCGGATTGTTTTTTGTTAAGAACCAATACTGGCGTGGCCTAGCAGCCAATTTTCTTTGATGCCGACCTGGAATCAAATTCTTCATTTTTGAGCCATTTACGAGCGGTTCGCCTCTGAGAGATTTCTCATGCATGTCGGCAAGACGCTGTTTGCGCAGATCATGGCTTATCGCCCAGTCCAGGCACGGCCCAAGGGCGCATGCGGTATATCGCAGCCCAGCCAGATGTCTGGAGCAAGCTCTTACGCGATCGAAAAATAACTGTGACTTGACCAGAACCGGAAACGGAATCAAACAGTGTCTTAACACGGTCGGATACTGCTGCGAAGTTCTGCTATTTTCAACGAAGTGCTTTGACCCTCTGCGACATGGCGTTGTGCAGCATACGCCTGTCACTGCCCGCAACAAGGATTCGAGCGCCCATCGCGAGCCAATTTTTTTTCTCTTCCTCCAGCAAGTCTGGTGTAGGTGAAAAAAGCGAGGCGACCACTTCGATCCCATTTTTTTTGGCTGCCTGAATGACTTTGGAAAAGGCCGCTTGAACCTCAGGATGCTGAGACTGACCCGGCAGACCAATCGCATGTGCATAATCAAAGGGGCCGAGCATGAGTGCATGGATGCCAGCCACAGAGGCAATTTCCTCAATATTGGCGACCCCCTCTGGACTTTCAATTAATGGCCACACCACAGTATTTTCATTGGACCAGGCAACAAACCCTGGCCATTCTGTTGTTTGATGCCATGTCGCACGTGTCCCAGGGCACGCTCCTCGCGTGCCACCATTTCCGCCATCTTTGTACTTGGCGGCAGCAACAATGGCTTTAACCTGTTCACACGTGGATACGTTTGGAATGATTACGCCCATTGCACCAGCATCAAGCGCGCGAGCAATTCCACTCGGCTCGTGGTTAGGAAGGCGCACAATCGGTGTAATCCCCACCGCATCTGCCGCACGAATCATGTTGGTCGCACCTTCCAGGTAGAAAGAGCCATGCTCGCAATCAATGTATGTGAAGTCGAAGCCTGCGGCACCCGCAATCTCAATGTTTTCTGGCGAGTTCATTTGGCCAGCCACCCCAATCGCTGCCTTGCCTTCACTCAGGCGCTTGATGATGAGATTTTCTTTTTTTGTCACGATTGATCTACCTTAATTTATTGGTCAATTTTTATATTTGAAGCTTTGATGACTTCCGCCCATTTCTTGAAGTCTGACTTCATCAAGTTATCCAGATAGTCCGGCGTGGTGTTTGCGGCAGGCTGCATACCAATTTCATGCAAAGCCGTTGTGACCTCCGACTTCCTTAATATCGAGCTAACTGCCAGGCTCAACTTATCGACAATTGATACAGACGTGCCAACGGGGGCAAAAAGTCCGTACCAAACCTCAACGACATAACCAGGCAGGCCAGCCTCTTCGGCGGTTGGAATATTCGGTGCGGCCGGGTCACGCTTGGCGCTTGTCACGGCCAGCGCACGCAGTTTGCCAGACTGAACAAAGGGCAAGGCGCTCATATCTCCAAACATCATTGAAATGTGACCTGCCAATAGATCCGTTCTAGCTGGAACGCCACCTTTGTAGGCAACGTGCAGCATGTCGGTACTGGTGACACGGCGAAACAACTCACCCGACAGGTGCAAGGTGCTCCCAACGCCGGAGGATCCGTAGGTCAACTTGCCAGGGTTTTGCTTTGCGTATTGAATCAGTTCCGTGAGCGTTTTAATCGGCAACGCTGGATCCACTACTATCATGTTCTGGGTTGTCACCAACTGGGATATTGGCGCAAAATCCTTCATAGGATCAAATGTCATGTCTTTGTAGAGTGACGGATTGATGGTCAACGTGCTGATCGTACCAATCAGCAAGGTGTACCCGTCAGAGGTTGAGTGCGCGACAAAGTCAGAGGCAATATTTCCGTTCGCGCCAGGCTTTGCCTCAACCACGACAACCTGACCGAGCTCTTGCGCAAGATGTTTACCCACCAATTGTGCCAAAGTTCCTGCTGCGCCACCCGGAGCATAAGGTGAAATAAGTCGAATTGGCTTGTCAGGGTATTGCGCCAAGGCAGTCGATGCCACTCCGAAAACGCACGAAATGATAATTGCCGCACCAGCAAACACGCTAGAGTGGTTCATTGTTTTGTCTCCAGGTTCTGGAATAATTGACCATGCTTGGTCGTTTCTTTGAGTCGGCTTTTACTGCTGTTTTTACTCGTCTCGGGTGAAGATATCTTTTTATGCGCCAGAGCGGTGTGTAGCCTATGGGCTACACACCTCATTTCGCAAAAAAACACTATATACCCTCGTACGTCTTTTTTACCGGAATAGTGGCACAGCGATTGCAGACCATCAGGCTTTACCTGATGCGCCGTAAAGCCCCGTTCAAGTGCGCCTGCCGCGTAGCGGCACAAAGGCGAGGCCGACGCATTTGCGCGGGGATATAAGGCGCGGATTTTTTTTTAGAGTGGCCGTTGTTGTTGTTCGACATACTGTTTGATGATGGAAAGAGGAGCACCGCCGCAACTTGCGGCGAAATACGACGGACTCCAGAGCATGTCCTTCCAGTAATGTTGGACGATATCCGGACGTTCTTGTCTCAACATGCGGCTTGATACGCCTTTGAGGCTGCGCACCTTCCGGTAGACACTATACGGATGAAGTCAGCAGGGCCAATTTCATCAGAGTTCGCGCAACGAACCCAAAAGTCATACGACAGATTTTTGTCGTGACATGATGCGTGCTGCAACCATGAAGGGAAGAGAAGCCCCGACCATCAATACTCCGTAGGCTGCGACATGCCCCATTTTTCCTGCATCCCATTCTTGAAAAAGCATGATAGTCATCACTTGAGATCCTGGAGAGGACAGCATCACTGGCAAACTAAACTGACGAACGAACACAATAAACAGCAACGACCATGCAGCGACCAGGCCAGGAATAATCAGAGGCAGGACAATGCGATAAATCGTCATCAACATCGTGGCTCCGGCGATATATGAAGCTTCTTCAAGTTCGCGGTGCACTTGCATCAGGTTGTTATTAATATTGCGAATGCTATAAGGCATGAACTTTATGCTGAAAGCAAGCAGCATGATCCAGATTGTGTTGTAGATCGGCGAGTCAATAAATGTTGAAATCACACCAATCGCGAGCACCGAACCAGGAAAGGCAAAGGGCAGAAAAGAGATGTAATCAAGCAGCCCCCTGCCCTTAACATTGGTCCTGCTGCAAACATACGCAATCATGAACCCTGTGCACACCGCTATTGTGGCACCACCCAGTGCGAGGATGGCTGTGTTGATAATCGAACGTAGCGATTCCGAGTCGGTAAAAATCCACTTGTAGTTATTCAGTGATGCTTGCGGATGCAGAGCAAAAGGCCAGCTGACCGATTCAAGCGAAATGGCTGCAAGTAAAAATAGCGGGAGTACACCAATGATGGCGATAAGCGAATAAAAACTGATACTTACCAGCCACCGATAGCGTCCAATATCGAGTGAACCCAAACG
Source organism: uncultured beta proteobacterium (assembly GCA_903821335.1). Lineage (GTDB taxonomy): Bacteria > Pseudomonadota > Gammaproteobacteria > Burkholderiales > Burkholderiaceae_B > Zwartia. Next base: position 41,432 of record CAIJKV010000341.1, on the reverse strand, counting down.
ATACCCCTTGCCGGTAATCGCAACGAAACGACGGTCATCCGCTGTCACGCGTCGATAGAGTTGCACAAGCAAAACAGCTGCGATCAAAGCAAACACACCATAAACCGCTGCGCCACCGATATCAGAGGGAAAGTTGTAGCGCGTCAGAAGAAAGACTTCAATACTCAGAATATATATTTTGGCCGGGTAACCCAGAAACCATGCCACATCGAAACTCTCCAGACCGATAATGAAAAGAATCGTGCCAACTGAAATGATCGTTGGCATCATACGGGGCAGAGTGATTTTTCGAAAAGTACGGAAAGCACCGGCACCACAAGCAGCAGAGGCTTCTTCCAGAACAGGGTCGATCGAAGACAACGAAGCATAAAAAAATATGAAGGCGAGCGGAAATGTATAGAGAGTTTCTACAAACACCATCCCTGTAAAGGAGTAGATATTGAATACACTTGTGTGAAAAATTGGCTCTAGTGCCAAATTAATAATGCCGTTGCGTGGCGAAAGAAGCAGTATCCAGCAAACCGCCCCGAGCGTTGGCGGAATGAGATAAGGCAACAGGACTGCGATTGGCATGAAGCGACGGCCCGGAGTATTTGTGCGCACCGCAAGCCATGCAAAGAGAAAACCTGTACTTCCCGCGCAGACTGTCATGACGGCACTGAAAAGTACCGTTCGACCCAACAAGGCATAGGTACGCATTTCAGACACGACGCCTGCGTAGTGCTGAAGTGTGGCATGTCGGCCACCGCTATCCACAGTGGTCAGGCTTTCGAAGACCAACATGCCACAGGGCACCAAGACCATTGCACTGACAATAATCAATGCAAGGCCAAGTAACAGACGTGGCGTATTCAGGGCGCGTAAAACTGAGTCTTCCCCGCTCGCCATCAGTGGGCTCCAGATGCGAACGCCCAGCACACCCCTCGGCGAAGCGCCAGGACAATCTGCCCGTTCGCAGCATTCGGTGCGATATTTCCCTTGAAACGTAACGCTACGTCACCTGCCAGAGCCTCATACTCGTAGTGCTCACCGAAGTACATCGTATTTGAAATGTAGGCACGAATCAGCAGAGTCTGGGCAGAGTAGCTACAGATTTCCTCATCGGCAACAACGACAAGATCTTCTGGGCGAATAAGCAAGCTGATCGCAGCACCCACGGCAGCAACTTTTTCCATCGTCACTTCAACCGCCCCGAAAGCAGTTTCAGCTATCCCGGTTGAATCTGAAAGGCGGGTGCGAATCGTTCCCTCGATGAAATTACAATGTCCTAAAAATTTGGCCACAAAAACTGTACGCGGGCGCCGATAAATCTCATCAGGAGTCCCCGTCATCTCAATACGCCCACCATTCATGACGGCGATATAGTCCGACATCGCCAGTGCCTCAGCACGATCATGCGTCACATATACCGAAGTCACCTTGATTTTGTGTTGCAATTGTGTAAGTTCGCTACGCATGCGTTCACGAAGTAGCGCATCAAGATTGCTCAAGGGCTCGTCGAGTAATAGCACCTGCGGTTCGCTTACCAGCGCGCGGGCGAGCGCGACGCGCTGCTGTTGACCACCACTGAGTGCCGTTGATGCAGATTGACTGAGTTGCTCGAGTCCGACTAACTCTAGGGCCTCTAATACACGCTTCTGGATTTGGCTACTTGAAAGTTTGTTGCGACGCGTAGTGAGTGGGTACGCGACGTTACCAAATACACTCATATGCGGCCAGATCGCATAAGACTGAAACACCATTCCGATATCACGATCACTCGTTCGAGTAAAAACTTTTTTCTCAGGACACGAGATCAATTTTTCACCAAACCACACGCTACCGCTGTCGTGGCCTTCAAGTCCTGCAATCACGCGCAGCGTGGTGGTTTTTCCACAGCCGCTTGGTCCAAGCAACGTAAAGAAAGATCCGTCTGGAATTGTTTGTGTCACATCATTGATGACGTGCACGGTACGGTCGTGAGAGCGAAAGGTTTTATTGAGTCCTTCTAGACGAATCATTAAATTATCCAGCCAAGAAAGAAACGTTAGGTAGTCAGTCGAACTTGCAGGCTTAACTACCAAATAATTGTTTAAGCTTGCTGCGCAGCCTTTCAGCCTCAGCGCCAGTTGGCACTGGAGCGACAGAGATATTTGCCTCAGTAATTTCGCGACGACCTTGCACAGCAGGGTCATTCGATCGGTACCCACTTTGTGCAATGCGCTCTTGAGCGGGCGTTGAAAGCATATAGTCGACCGCCAGTCGTGCAGCATTTGGATGGGGTGCATTTTTTAACACCGAAAATCCTGGCCCACCCACGGCATAGATCGGATCTATCAGGGCGATGGCCATGTTGTAGCCCGGTTCGCGCCCCACGCCATATACGTGACCAACGAAGCCGATCCCAATTGGAAATTCACCCGTACCGACACCTTGTGAAACCCGAATCCCGCCAGGTCCAAACACAAGAGGCTTTTGAGCAGCGAGTCCTTCGAAAAACTTAAAGGCTTTTTCCTCACCCATATCGCGCACAAATCCTGCATAGAGTGCGAACATGAGCTCATTTGCGACAGGACTCACAATCGCAATCTGGCCACGCCACTTTGGATCAAGAATGTCGAAATATGTTTTGGGTACATCCGCAGGTGCAACACTCTTTGTGTTGTACATGATGCCGCCAAGATAAAAATGGTTTCTCACCCAATAATTTGGCGGGTCGGACCACCACTGCTTATCGTACCGAGCCTGTTCGACTGATTCATACGGCGTCAGATAGCCCTTTTCCTGCAACAAAGGCATACGAGGCGTATCAATGACAATGACATCAGCCAGATATCGTTTGGCATCTTGTTCGGAAACAATCCTGTTCATCAGGGGCGCGCCAGACAGATACACGAACTCCATGGTGATGCCTGGGTACTTTGCTTCAAAGCCTTCTTTAATTCCTCGCAAGGTGGGAGTGATAATCTCGCCATAGATCATCACTTTTCCTTCTTTTTTGGCAAGTGCGATCAACTCATCTGATTGTGCGTAGCCGCTTATGGGCAATAAGCTCGCTGCGATCACTAAACCTGCAGCAAGAACCCGCAGCCCGGACGACAATCCAAGCGGGTCACGAACGCATGGCCACAACCGCCGTAATAGTTTCGACATCAAAATCACCTTTGATTGATCAACGCTCGCGGCAAGGCGTTCCGTCAAATTCAGAGCAAAAATACAGAACATGTTTTGCACAATTTGCGGGCTCGATCGTATGCACCATGTGGTAGGGCGTATCAAGGTGTACCAGCCGTAGGTCCTTGATGTTTTTCCTGAGAATATCGAACTGTTCGTTCGAGGTGATGGCACCACCCTGGCTCGGATACAGCCCCAGTACGGGTGCCTCGATATTGCCCAGTACAGCACTAGGATTCACTTGCGCCGCAAGACGTGACATCTGCAGAACCACCTCGAGTTTTGACTTCGACATTTCCTCGGAAAACCAGGCAAGCATATCGGGATGTGTACCAGGTGGAAAACGTGTCAGTGTGTTGACCGCATCTGACCAGCCCCGCACGCCGAGTTTTTGTAACGCATCCTGCCATGTAGCGTGGCCAATACGAAATGTTTCACGTGTCTTTTCGCTAATAATGAGTGGCGCAGCAAAAAGCGACAGTGTACGAACACGCTCAGGATGCATGCCAGCAAAATACATCCCAATAATTCCACCCAGCGACTCCCCGGCGTAGTGAACGCGATCAAGCCCAAGGTGATCGATAATTGTGACGAGATCACGAATGTAGTTTTCTGCAGTAATGCGGACTTCCGGATCGGGCATGTCGTAGTGCTGGCCCAGTCCACGCAACGTCGGCGTGAGTACTTTATAAAATCGAGCCAGATACGGGATCATGTTGTACCAAAAACGTCCCGATCGTCCGAAGCCATGTTGAAGAATCAGCGTTGGTGCATTCTTCCAGGGATCGGTGTAATCATGCAACTCAAAAAAAAGTGGCACACCATCATGTGAATTCACTATAGGCATTACTGTCTCCGTTTTATAACCGATGCCAGACACTGATTCACCACATCACTTGTAAATACAGTCAATCGCAGGCTCGGATTTTTTTGGTTTTAATATACAGTCACTCGTTTCACTATACGCAGCCAATCAAAGTAGTGTCAACTTGTTTGAAAACCATAAATTCTTGACCACAGTGGCTGGTAGCTGGTGTGATGTTTCCACTATTTTTAACCATCTCTTTGCATCAATAAATCTGATTCCAATACCCTGCCGTCAGGTCTCATCTGAGAATGTCGCCATGATGGCGTCGAACGCCGCCCGGATTGCTGGCTCGTCGCGTCGCTCAGCAAGGGATATAAATGACAAGCGAGCTGGCAGGGGGAGATGATCAAGCACGACCAATCCATGCGCCTGTGACTCACGAATAGCCACAGGCTCGCGCGCCAAAGCGAGCCCGATGCCTGCTTTCACCATATCGAGCATCGAAGCCTCGACGTCGACCTCTGCGATCACGTTTGGTTCAACGCCTACTGCCTTGAATTTTGCAACCAGCAACCTGTTGTGAACTGAGTTCGGGTAGGGCAGTATCCATGGCAGCGTAGATAGTTCTTCCCACGATCTTTCACTTACGCGATTCTTCCAGCCCTTAGGTGCAATGACAAAATGTGTGAAATCCGTCAGGGATGCATAGCAAATATTGGGCAGCAACGGCTCATCAAACGGGCCCACATAAAGGCCAGCATCTGCCGTGCCACGCTGAACCTGCTCAAGCACACCACCCGACATTCCGTGGTGAAGTTTGACGCGCACCTGTGGGTGTGCATTGAGCAGGCGAGCCAAAAAAGAACCAAGCCTGGTCACCTCGGGGTTAAGCGTGGTGCCAAGCACAAGATCGCCACGAATTGAATTCTGCATATTGGCGGCACGCTCGATCAGCTTTGCCATCCCCTGAAGGACATCGACGGCCATAGGTAAGATCTCTTTCCCGTCTGCGGTAATAGAAAGTCCCTTAGCTGTGCGCACAACAAGCGTCAGATCGAGTTCTTCCTGCAGATTCTTGATCTGCACACTGAGTGCTGGCTGAGTCAGATGGAGCCGCTCGGCCGCTCTGGTGAGATTACCCTCCTGGGCAACGGTAACGAAGGCCTTTAGCTGGTTAGCGTTCATTGAAATGTCATTTGATGCGAGGAATAGCCGCTGCGGCAATCTTGGCTGCCATGGTCTTGCTCTCATTTGCCAAGTACACGGTATAGTCACGACCCGGCATGAAAGATGGTATCGCACCAAGGCTCAGAAATGACTTCTGCAACTCTGGATCAGCGACAGCAGTCTTGATGCTCTTTTCGATTTTATCCATGACCGCTTGTGGTGTTCCTTTTGGAACTGCAATCCCGACCCATGAGTCGATGCCCACATCAAAGCCCGACTCTTTCATGGTTGGGACATCAGGGAACTCTGGCCAACGCTCAGATGATGCAGAGGCCAGCAGGCGCAGTGATCCTGTCTGAATATGACCCATCACCTCAGGGGGATTGGGAGCAATCACCTCGACCTGACCACTCATCAGTGCAAGCGTCGCATCGGGCCCTGACTTGTAGGCGATCAGCTCGAATTTACCCTTGGATTTCGCACCCAGATCAAACAAGATCAAGCTATTAGGTGTCGAGGGTGACCCAAAGAATACAGATTTCTCACCCTTTGATTTCGCGATCAGGTCATCTAGCGTTTTGTATGGCGAGTCTGCTCGCACAACCAATCCGTAGCGATTAATACCAAAACCCGCAACGTACTGCAGATCTTTCAGATCGTCCGACACATCCATCAAGTGTGGAGTGATGGTCACTCCAGATGCTGACACCACCGCCAGGGTATAGCCATCAGGGGCTTGTTTGGCCACATAGGTCGGGCCGAGTGTGCCAAGCGCTCCAGGACGGTTAAAGACAATGATTTGTTTACCAAGTTCAGTTTCCATCCCGCGGGCAAGTTCACGGCTCATCAGGTCGGTCACACCACCGGGCCCGAAATTCACGACCATCGTGACCGACTTGTCAGGGTAAACAGCAGCGCTGGCGGCTTGCGCGAAAACGTTGCTCGGGACCGCTGTTGAGCCTAGGACGAGCGCACAACACACACCGAGCAAAAAAATTCCGGCGGCATGACGTCGTGTCCTTTTCCGTGCCTGTTGCATCGCCTGTGTCACCTGCAGTTCTTGTTGATTAGTGTGTCTGCGAGTGGAGTTGGTCATGACTGGTTCTCTCAAATTAGCGAATTCGTTCAGTTAGCCTTGACGGCAGATTGAATGCGCGCTCAGGGCATAAAAATGCCACCATTTATATCAATCACGGCACCATTCACAAACCCAGCCGCATCCGACGCAAGGTAAATCACAGCTTTTGCGATTTCCTCGACCTCTCCGAGCCTGCGTACAGGAAGCGCATTGGCGATTTTCTGGTTAGCGTCAGCGCCAGCGGTCATCGACATCTCTGTCATCACTCTGCCGGGCGCAACCGCATTGGCGGTGATCCCAAAGGGACCCATCTCTGCCGCAATGGAGCGTGTGATACCAAGGATCGCAGCCTTGGTGGCCATATAACTAATGCCGGCGCTAATTGACTTTGTGCGTCCTGCGAGCGAGGACAAGTTCACAACCCTACCCCAACCCAGTTCTTTCATGCCAGGCAGGAAAGCTTGCGCCATGTGGAGTATTGCGGTCATGTTGACTGCAATGACTGCGTTCCATTCGGCGTCAGTGGTGTCAAAAATATTGGCGGAATATCCGTCTGCCTGTTTCGGTGAAATGCCGGCGTTATTGACCAGCACAGAAACATGCCCCCAGCGTGAAATGATTTCTGTTGGTAATGCCTTGATTGCGGCACCATCCGTAATGTCGAGTTCTTTGCACCAAAGCGTTTCTGGAAATGCCGCGCAGAGTGCCGCATCATTCATCACATTTCGATCGATCGCTATGACGCGATGGCCGTCTTTTAAAAACTCCAACGCAATGGCTTTACCGATTCCGCGCGCCGCTCCAGTGACAAGTGCAATCTTCGTTGAGTTGTTCTTCATGTCTCTAAACCTAGATCGATTGGGTTCACTGTATAGCCTTAGCCTCGAAAATACTATTCAAAATAAATGAACTTGGATATTAGTAAATCTGAATGTTGCTATGCACAAGTTTTCGACAAACAGAGGATTCCGTGTACACACGTACTCTCCCGCCATATAAATTGCTACCAGACATTTCTTGATACTCTGGTCGAAATTACTTGCTTAACGAAAAGTTATAAAGAATATTAATTTTTACCAATTGAATGTTGCAAGATCGACGTTCAGAATTTATACAAAGGTCACACGCACACAGGGTAAAAACATGTCAGTTCAAAGATTATTTAATACTGATGTCACGGCCGCACATGGCATCGTGAAGGTACTGGAAGACGCAGGCATTGACATGGTGTTTGGTATTGCAGGGGGCCATTCTGGTCACATCTGGGCGGCACTTGAACATTTCCAGGACACGATTCGTACGGTACTCGTGCGTGAGGAGTCTCTGGGCAGTGCAATGGCAGAGGTCTATGGACGTCTGACTCGCAAGCCCGGTGTGTTAGTGGGACAGGGGCCCTGGGTATTGGGCAATGGACTGCTTGGTACGATTGAGGCGCACCTATCGAGTTCCCCGATGTTGCTACTGACCGACTTTAGCGACACCCCCGCGCTCTCGCTGCATGCCCCCTACCAGACGGGAACAGGAGACTATGGTGGTTGGGATGCGAGACAAAGCTTTGGGGGTGTGACCAAGCAGGTGATGGAAGCACACCATCCTGCAGCGGCGGTGAATGCCGTGCAACTCGCCATCAAACACGCAACTGCCGGCCAGCCTGGGCCCGTGGCAGTCCTCTTCAGTATCTCTGCATTCACTGGCGTCGTGACCCCTGAGAGCAAACCTACGCTATATGCCACGCAGTCCTATTTACCCGTGCGCTCAAGCGCCATGGATAGCGGGTGTCTGGCTCAGGCGGCGCGAGCGCTGAAGGCGTCGCGCCGCCCCGTGATCATTGCCGGCAATGGCGTGAGAATTTCCCAAGCCTATGAACAACTGCGCGCGCTCGCCGAATATGCAAACATTCCTGTTGTGACCTCACCTTCGGGCAAGGGTGTGTTTGCTGAAACCCATCCTCTTGCACTTGGCATCTACGGCACCTTTGGCACGGATGGTGCAAACGCCTGTGTGGCAGATGCTGATCTGGTCTTGGTCGTCGGATCAAAACTCACCGCCTCGGACACCATTAACGAACATCCGGATCTGCTCAACGGTACCCGACAGACCTTTATCCAGATTGATGTCGAATCACGCAACGCTTCATGGACGTTTCCTGTCGAACACGTGATTGTTGGCGATGCGCAGGTGGCACTCTCAAGGTTGCAAGCTGAGATAAATACCCTTTCTGATTTAGTTGACGGCGAAGGTGCCGCACGCGTTAAAAAATATCGCACGGCACATGGTCACTTTGATGGGCCAAGATTCAAAGATCCGTCTTTGCCGATGCTGCCCGAGCGCCTCATTGCCGAGCTGTCACGCGTGTTGCCAGATACCGCGATCGTGACATGCGATGCGGGCGAGAATCGAATTTTCATGATGCGTTTTTATCAGACAAAGCACGCAGGGGGCTTCCTGCAAGCGGCAGGGGGTGGCCCAATGGGCTATGCGATTCCTTCTGCGCTTGCGGTCAAGCTTCTGCACCCGGACGTGCCGGTGGTTGCCGTCTGTGGCGATGGCGGGTTCTCAATGACCATGAACGGACTGATGACAGCTGTGGAAGAGAACATTCCGATTATCACCGTCATTTTTAATAATCAAATGCTAGGCTGGTCAACCCACATCCGTGGCCCCTTTGGTGCACAGTTCCATGACTTTGATCACGCTGCAATCGCTCGCGCAATGGGATGCAACGGGTTCACGGTCAAGACGCCACAAGAACTCGCAGAAGCACTCAGAGAAGCTATGTTATCGAATCTACCATCCGTCATCGATGCGAAGATTTCGGGAGAACTTTCCTATAAAGACATGATGTCACCGCTGTCCAGGCAGGTTTCACAAACTACCTGACCGGCTGGGTCGGTCACGACGAGTCAGCTGCGTTCTCTGTTTTCTGAATGGCTAATTGGAACAATCACCGGTGGGGTGTACAGTTGGCTCGATATGCGGCATCAGCCGTAACAATAATAACGACAGGAGACAAAAAGATGGAAATCTGGAATCAGGTAATGGCTTGCTCGCGGGTAAGCGAAAGCGGTGTTCGCCATGTGTGACTGCGCTCAATCGCGCGGCAGAGGTTGGCAAGGTTGGCTGTCTCTCCCTCAGGCTGAGTGCTTGTGCGCCGACGGGCCATGGATGGATCTGTCCCATCCACTGGGGCCGGATATGCCGCGCGCGCTGGGCTTCCCGCAGCCCGCATTCCGACGCATCAAAAGTCTGCCCAATGACCCCTTGAATGTGACCGAAATGCAGATGGTCGTCCACGTCGGCACCCATGTTGACGCGCCTCGTCATTTCCTTAGTGACGGGCCGGCATTTCATGAAATTCCTCTTGAGCGGCTCTCCGGCGCTGGCGTTGTGCTGCGGATCAAGAAAGAGCCGGGCGAGATGATTTTTGTGTCGGATCTCGAGGCGTTAGCGATTGAAATATGCCCTGGCGATATCGTGGTCCTTGATACGGGCTGGGCGAAGTTTGCGCAAACGCCTGATTACCATGACCATCCATACCTTAGCCCTGTGGCTGCACAATGGCTGGTTGACCACAAGATAAAACTATTGGCTTGCGACCTGCCCACACCCGATATGCCTGTCGGCCGTCGTCCGCCTGGATATAACTGGCCCGCACACCATATTCTGCTGAGCAATGGGATCCTTGTCGCTGAAAACATCACGGGCTTGACTCAATTGGCTGGGACACGATTTGAGTTCGTATTCTCTGCACTGAATATCGAAAACTCGGATGGCGCCCCGGCTCGCGTTCTTGCCAGGAAAATCGTCACGTCTGTTCGCGACGATGAGTGACACGTTATTGCAGGCAATTGTCAGCGGCATTCTGATCGGGGGCGTGTTCGCAATTATCAGCGTCGGCCTTGCCTTGGCTTTTGGCGTGATGGATATTGTCAATTTCGCCCAAGCTCTCCCTGGATACTCTGCAATATTCAGACACAAAATGGATCACGTTTGCTGTTGCGATCAACAGTCATGACAGCCGAGACGATAAAAAAATCAACCTGTCGGCTAGTAACTGGCCTACTTAACTTTTGCCCCGTGGCGACTGCTCAGAAATTCCTGCATCACCAAGGCGGGTTGCCCTGTTGAATAGCATTCGAGTTGGTACCTGATTCCAGCTGTACATGCTTGTTCAAACCCAGCCTGTGTGAGGTGACGAAAATGCTCTTTTGTCGCCCTGAAGGCATGAGTAGGAAGGCTGGCCAAATATTTTGCCCGATCGATGGCTCTGCTGAGCACATCCTCGCTGAGGACAAGATCGTTGACAAGCCCGAGTTGATAAGCGCGTTCACCCGTGATGAGTTCACCCGTCAGCGAGAGTTGCTGATTCAGTGAGTGCCCAATCTGGAGCGACATGAGGTAGGAACCAACAATGCTGGCTAGCCCAGCCTTGACTTCGGGCTGGCCCATCTTCAAGTCCGGGTGTGCAACACGCAGATCACACATCAAGGTCATCTGAAAACCCGCCCCAACCGCTGTCCCGTTGATAGCTGCCACAATCGGTTTTTTTACATCGCGCACGGCCTGGTACATGGCATGTTGGTGATTTAGCCAACCCGCCAGTGAGTCGGTGCTGATTGTCAAGGCTTCATCCAGATCCTGGCCAGCGCAAAAGGCCCGTTCTCCTGCGCCCGTCAGTATCAGCGCATCCACGTCCGGGGCGGTGTCCAGCCCAACCAGAGTCTGCGTCAGCGATGCGCGCAGACTGGCGTTGACCGCATTCATCGCTGCAGGCCGATTCAATTTTATGATGGCAATGCGCCCGACGCGCTCGACCAAAATATCAGTTTCTGCATCATTCATGCCCAACTCCTGTCGATTTCGATTTTCGCCTGGGCAAATCGGCTGATGCTCAATCTTGGCGAGCCCGTGTTTCCATGATGAAACAGTAACAGTGTGCAGTTGATACAACTGGTTAGAAAAAAGCCGCGAAATGATCGTTTCGCGGCTGATTTGCTAACCCAGGTAGGCTCGGGCGTTCTGGAAGCATCGCATCCAGGGCGTGAACGCCCCACCCGTGTCTGCCTCGCCCCAACGCTCGGGTGCCCACGACATCATCACGTTGCGCGTGACGCGCTCGGGATGGGGCATCAGCACGGTGAAACGACCGTCCGCTGTGGTGACCGAGGTCAGGCCCGCGGGACTGCCGTTCGGATTGAACGGATAGGCGTCGGTCGCAGCACCTCGGTGATCGATAAACTGCAGGGCACGAATCGCCTTGTCGGCATTGCCTTGACGGGAAAAATTGGCAAAGCCTTCGCCGTGCGCGACAGCCACCGGAATTTTCGTGCCCGCCATGCCCTTAAAAAACAGCGAGGGCGAGTCGAGCACCTCGACCATGGAGAAACGGGCCTCATATTTTTCTGACAGGTTGCGCGTAAAGCGCGGCCAGTATTGAGCCCCCGGGATCATCGGTGCCAGAGCCGCCATCATCTGGCAACCATTGCATACGCCAAGGCCGAACGTGTCCGTGCGCGCAAAATACTGAGCGAACTGATCCGATAATTGCGGGTTGAACAGAATGCTACGCGCCCAGCCCTCACCAGCACCCAGGACGTCGCCGTAGCTGAAGCCGCCAACGGCCACCAGTCCCTGGAACAGGGACAGGTCAACGTACCCGGACTGCAAGTCGGTCATGTGGACGTCCCACGCCTCGAACCCTGCCTGATTGAACGCCCAGGCCATTTCGACCTGGCTGTTGCAGCCCTGCTCGCGAAGGATCGCCACGCGTGGACGCGCGCCTTGGTTGATAAAAGGTGCCGCGACATCTTGTTGCGGGTTAAAAGTCACGACGGGTGACATGCCGGGATCGGTCACATCTGCCCAGATATCGAACTCAGCCTTGGCACACAGTGGATTGTCTCGACGCGCAGCGATGCGATAGCTGACATCGCTCCAGGCCTGACCCAATGCCGCACGAGGACGGCTCCAGATTTTCTTGCCGTCACGGAAGAATTCAACTTCATCGGTTCGGTTAAGCGCACCAATGACGTGGGAATGCGCAGACAAGCCGGCCGCACGCAGCACCTGCATGACCGCGTCGCGCTCGGTTGCAGGCACCTGAATCACCGCACCCGCTTCCTCAGTAAACAGCGCCTTGAGCGTCAGTTCGTCGCGCTGGACTGAAACCTGCTCAGCGCGAATCTTGAAGTCACCCCAGTCAGCAACATTGGCATCGATCGTAAGCATGTCAAGGTTGACCGACATGCCCGTGTGACCGGCAAAAGCCATTTCACAGAGCGTCGCAAACAGCCCGCCGTCCGAACGGTCATGGTAAGCCAGCAAGACGCCTGACTGCGCCAGCGCGCGGATCGTGACAAAAAACGCGCGCAAGGCATCGGCATCGTCGATGTCCGGGGTTTCCTGACCAAGCTGATTGCAGACTTGGGCCAGGATCGAGCCACCCATCCGGTGGCGAGCGCGCCCAAGGTCGATCAGGATCAGGCTGGTGGGACCAAGGTCGGTACGCAATTGTGGCGTGAGCGTCGCACGCACATCACCAACGGGAGAAAATGCCGTGACGATCAGAGAAACAGGCGAGATCACCTTGCGGCTGTCGCCGTCCTGGGACCAGGTTGTCTGCATCGACAACGAATCCTTACCCACCGGGATGGACAGGCCCACCTGCTGGCATAGCGTGCTGACCGCAGATACGGTGTCATAAAGGGCCGCGTCCTGACCCGGGGCACCACAGGCTGCCATCCAGTTGGCCGACAGCTTGATGTCTTCGAGCCGCACGACATCTGCGGCGGCGAGGTTGGTCAGTGCTTCGGCAACCGCCATGCGACCGGAGGCCGCCGCGTCGATGATGGCAAGTGGCGTGCGTTCACCCATGGCCATGGCTTCGCCACGCGTGCCGTCGTGATCGGCCAGCGTGACTGCGCAGTCCGCAACGGGAACCTGCCAGGGACCGACCATCTGATCACGACTGGACAAACCGCCGACGGTGCGGTCACCGATGGTGATCAGGAATGTCTTGTTCGCAACGGTTGGATGCTGCAGCACGTGGGTCGCAGCGGTATCAAGGGTGATCACCGTCAGGTCAAGGGCCTCGGTCACACCGGGCAGCCGGGCAACATCACGTGTCATGCGAGGGGGCTTACCCAGAATGACGTCGATCGGCACGTCGACCGGACGCGTCGAGGTGGTTGGACAAGTCTCGTCAATACCTGGCAGGCCCTCACCATTCAGGACACGTAACTGACGCTCTTCGGTTGCCACGCCAATGACGGAGAAGGGACAACGCTCACGGTCGGCAAGCTCTTTGAAATGCGCAAGGTCTTTGGCCAGAATCGACAGCACATAACGCTCTTGCGACTCATTGCTCCAGATTTCAGCCGGTGACATGCCGGATTCCTCAAGCGGCACGCGCCTGAGTTCAAACGTGGCGCCACGACCGGCATCATTGACGAGTTCGGGAAAGGCGTTGGATAAACCACCGGCTCCGACGTCATGGATCGCGATGATGGGATTGTGCGCACCCTGCTGCCAGCAACGGTCGATGACCTCTTGCGCGCGGCGTTCGATTTCGGGATTGCCACGCTGGACGGAGTCAAAATCAAGCGCGGCGGTGTTGGTACCCACCGCCATGCTGGACGCGGCGCTGCCGCCCATGCCAATACGCAGCCCGGGTCCACCGAGCTGGATCAGCAAGGCACCGGGAGGAATCACGTTTTTATGTGTCAGGCCAGCGTCAATGCTGCCCAGTCCACCGGCGATCATGATGGGCTTGTGATAGCCCCACCGTGTGCCGCCCGCAGTTTGTTCGAAGGTACGGAAGTAACCCAGCAGGTTCGGACGGCCAAACTCATTGTTGAACGCCGCGGCACCGAGCGGGCCATCGATCATGATCGATAGCGGACTGGCGATACGGTCGGGCATGCCGTGATGGTCGGTTTCCCAGGGTCGCTGAGCATCGTCCAGACGCAGATGAGAGACCGTGAAGCCCGCCAGGCCCGCCTTAGGCTTGGAGCCTCGTCCGGTTGCGCCTTCGTCGCGAATTTCGCCACCGGCACCGGTTGCAGCACCTTCGAAGGGCGCAATCGCGGTCGGGTGGTTATGCGTCTCGACCTTCATGATGGTATGCACCATCTGGGGATGCGCGGCGTAGATTGGGGCCTCTGTTTCAGTCGGATTCGCCGCATGGAAACGCACAGCCGGCCCACCTTGCATGATGGCGGAATTATCTGAATAGGCCACCACCGTACCCAGGGGCTGGGCCGCATGGGTCGCCCGGATCATGCCAAACAGCGTATTGGGCTGTGTCTGGCCATCGATCACCCATTGGGCGTTGAAAATCTTGTGTCGGCAATGCTCACTGTTTGCCTGGGCAAACATCATCAGTTCGACGTCGGTGGGGTCACGCCCGAGATCGACAAAGGCCGCCACCAGGTAGTCGATTTCATCGTCCGACAAGGCCAGGCCCAACGTGCTGTTGGCCTCGACCAGGGCAGCCTTGCCCTCTTTGATGACTGCAACCGTGCGCATGGGCTTGCCCGGCAGGGACTCGAACAGTGCCCTGGGATCAAACCGCTGGTCGACCACGGTTTCGGTCATGCGGTCGTGCAGGCAACTGGCTGCCTGCGCCAGCATCTCGGCACCAAGGGTCTTGGACTTAAGCCAGCCACGCTCAGGGATCAGCAGGTACTGCACCCCGCGTTCGATGCGTCGGACGTTAAAGAAACCGCAATTGTGCGCAATGTCGGTCGCCTTGCTCGCCCAGGCAGAGATCGTGCCCAAGCGGGGAATGACCCTGAGCACGACGCCTTGGGACTCGTCGGGATGTTCGAGATACGGATTGCCGTAGTCGAGCAGATCGGTCAGGCGCTCGAGCGTAGCGGTGTCAGGCGCCTCGTCGCAGGAGACAAAATGCTCGTAGCGCGCCTGGATAGCCGCGATCGGCAACCCCAGCGCAACCACCCGAGCTAACAGACGTTCTTGACGAAAAGCAGATAAAACCGACGAACCGGGTAAGTGCTGGATATAGGACACAGTGAAGACCGAGTGGCAGCTGGATAGGGAAAACACGCATTTTACCGCCCTCCGGCCTTGTCTGTGCGAACCCTATTTTTTGCGTACGGGCGGCAGGTCGGTGCAATGCCCTTCAGCCGCTTCGGCCGCCAACCCGACTGATTCACCAAGCGTCGGGTGGGGATGAATGGTCTTGCCGATATCGACCATGTCGGCTCCCATTTCGATCGCCAGTGCGACCTCACTGATCAGGTCACCCGCATGCGTGCCAACGATACCGCCACCGAGAATCTTGTGTGTGGCCGCGTCAAACAGCAGTTTGGTGAAGCCCTCATCGCGTCCATTGGCGATGGCTCGGCCAGAGGCCGCCCAGGGAAACAATCCCTTGGTGATCGGTATGCCCTGTTTCTTGGCGTCTTCTTCGGTCAGGCCAACCCACGCCACTTCAGGATCGGTGTAGGCCACTGAGGGAATCACGCGCGCGTCGAAGTAGCTCTTCTGGCCGGCGGCGACCTCGGCAGCCACATGCGCCTCGTGTACAGCCTTATGAGCCAGCATGGGTTGACCGACGATGTCACCGATCGCGAAGATATTGGGCACGTTTGTGCGCATCTGGCGATCAACCTCGATAAAGCCCCGATCGGTGACAACCACGCCAGCCTTGTCGGCGGCGATTTTCTTACCGTTGGGGGTACGCCCCACCGCTTGCAGCACCAGGTCGTAGCGCTGCGGCTCTTTGGGGGCACCATCGCCTTCGAACGTGACGTAGATGCCGTCTTTTTTGGCTACGGCACCAACCGTCTTGGTCTTGAGCATCAGGTTGTCAAAACGCGGAGCATTCATTTTTTGCCAGACTTTGACCAAGTCCCGGTCTGCACCCTGCATCAAGCCATCCAGCATTTCGACAACATCCAGACGAGCACCCAGCGCGGAATACACGGTACCCATTTCCAGCCCGATAATGCCCCCCCCCACGATCAGCATCCTCTTGGGAATGCTGCGCAGAAGCAACGCACCGGTGGAGTCCACCACGCGCTCATCGTCTGGCATGAACGGCAATTTGACCGACTGACTTCCTGCCGCAATGATGGCTTGGCCAAATTCAACAACCTGGCTGCCCTCGGCGGTCTTGACCACCAGATGGTTGGCGCTGGCGAACTCGCCCAGACCTTGCAACACCGTGACTTTGCGGGCGCGCGCCATGCCTGCCAGGCCACCTGTCAGCTTGCCGATCACGCCATCCTTGAACGCACGCAGTTTGTCCAGATCAATCTTGGGCTTGCCAAAGGTGATGCCATGTTCAGCGAGCGCCTGCGCCTCTTCAAGCACGGCCGCGGTATGCAGCAACGCCTTGGAAGGAATGCAGCCCACATTCAGGCAAACACCGCCAAGCGTTGCATAGCGTTCGACCAGGATCACGTTCATTCCCATGTCTGCGGCGCGAAAAGCGGCCGAATAGCCCCCGGGACCTGCGCCCAGCACGACCAGATCGCACTTGCTGTCAACCTTGCCTGCGTACGAGGCTCTCACGGGTGCGGGTGCGGGTGCGGGTGCGGGTGCGGGTGCGACCGGCACTGGCGTCGCAGCAACCCCGGCCGCAACCGACGCAGCGGGCGTGGCGGCAAGCGAGGCAGTCGGTGCCGGGGTGGCGTGCGCCGCGCCACCTGCCTCGACCTGCATGATCACAACGCCTTGCCTGATCTTGTCGCCGACCTTAACCGACAGCGACTTGACGACACCCGCCTCGGATGAAGGAATTTCCATCGAGGCCTTGTCGGACTCGACCGTAATCAGGCTTTGTTCCGCCTTGATTGTGTCGCCAACCGCGACCAGCACCTCAATGACTTCGACAGTATCAAAATCGCCAATGTCGGGTACCTTGATATCAACCAGTTTGCTCATCACGCCCCCCCCTTACAGTGCGATGCGGCGGAAGTCCGCCAGCAAGCTGCCCAGATAGGCGTTGAAGCGCGCCGCGGAAGCGCCATCGATGACACGGTGGTCGTACGACAGCGACAGCGGAAGCGTGAGTTGCGGCACGAACTGCGAGCCGTCCCAGACTGGTTTCATGTACGAACGCGACACGCCAAGGATGGCGAGTTCAGGCGCATTGATGATCGGCGTGAAATGGGTGCCACCGATGCCGCCCAGGGACGATATCGATAAGCAACCTCCCTGCATTTCTGCTGGTGCCAGTTTGCCGTCACGGGCCTTCTTGGCCAGTTCGCCACTTTCGACCGCCAGTTCGATAATGCCCTTCTTGTCAGCATCGCGAATCACTGGAACGACCAGACCGTTGGGTGTGTCCGCTGCGAAGCCAATGTTGTAGTACTGCTTGAGAATCAGGTTGTCGCCATCAAGCGAGGCATTGAACTCGGGGAATTTTTTCAGGGCTGCGACACACGCCTTGATCAGAAAGGCGAGCATCGTCACCTTGACGCCTGACTTTTCATTTTCCTTGTTCAACGTCACCCGAAGCGCCTCAAGGCCCGTGATGTCCGCTTCGTCATTATTGGTGACGTGGGGAATCATGACCCAGTTGCGATGCAGGTTGGCACCAGAAATCTTCTTGATACGTGACAACGGTTTGGGGGTCACCGCACCAAATTTTGTGAAATCGACCTTGGGCCATGGCAGCAAATCCAGGCCACCGCCAAGGGACGTTCCGGACGAACCGGACGCAGCAGTCGCACCGGCTGCCAGTGCCTGCTTGACGAACGACTGGACGTCTTGCTGCGTCACGCGCTGCTTGGCACCCGTGCCTGTCACTTTGACCAGATCCACACCCAGTTCACGTGCGAATTTTCGAACCGAAGGCGAGGCATGGGGCAGCCCGACCGTCGAGGCCGGCATTTCAAGTTTGCCGGCTGGCGGCGGCGCACTGGCCACAAGAGAAACCGCTGCCGTCGCGGGTGCCGGGGCAGCAGCCTGTGCAGCGACGGGCGCCGGGGGGGCTGCAGGCGCCGGAGCTGCGGCGGGTGTCGCCTGCGCGTCACCTGCGGCCTGCTCAACGTGAATGATCACGGTCCCCTGCTTGACCTTGTCGCCAACCTTGACCTCGACAGACTTCACGACGCCGCCGTGCGACGCGGGAATCTCCATGGAGGCCTTGTCGGATTCGACCGTGATCAGACTTTGTTCGGCGCGAACCGTATCGCCAGGTTTAACCAGTACCTCGATCACCTCAACCGTGTCGAAGTCCCCGATGTCCGGGACTTGAATGCCTATGACGTTGCTCATGTCTTGTCTCTTCCTCAAGCGTACTGGGGGTTGGCTTTGTTCGGGTTGATGCCATACTTCAGGATGGCTTCTTCGATTTTTGTCACTGGCACCTTGCCCTCGTCAGCAAGCGCACGCAAGGTGGCCAACACAACGAAATGGCGATCGACTTCGAAATGCTCGCGCAGTTTCGAGCGGAAGTCCGAGCGGCCGAAACCATCAGTGCCCAGCACCTTGTAGTCACGACCCTTGGGCATGAAAGGACGGATCTGGTCCGCGAACAATTTCATGTAGTCGGTCGAGGCGATGATCGGGCCGGTTGTTTGATCGAGTTGCGCCGTCACGTACGGAACCTGTGCGTTGTCAGTCGGATGCAGCATGTTGTGGCGCTCGCAATCCAGGCCTTCGCGACGCAGTTCGGTAAAGCTGGTGATGCTCCAGATGTCTGCCGACACGCCCCAGTCGTTCTCAAGCAATTCAGCCGCGGCCATGACCTCGCGCAGGATCGTGCCCGAGCCCAGCAACTGGACCCGCTGCTTGAACTTGCCGCCTTTCTTGAGGCGATACATACCCTTGATGATGCCAGCCTCGTCGCCTTTGTTCAGGCCAGGCTGGGCGTAGTTCTCATTCATGACCGTCAGGTAGTAGTAAACATTTTCCTGATCCTCTACCATGCGCTTCAAACCGTGCTGGATGATCACGGCCAATTCGTGCGCAAAGGTCGGGTCGTACGACACGCAGTTCGGAATCGTGGACGAGAAAATATGGCTGTGTCCGTCTTCGTGCTGCAGGCCTTCGCCATTGAGCGTGGTCCGGCCAGCAGTGCCGCCCAGCAAGAACCCGCGCGCCTGCATGTCACCCGCCGCCCAGGCCAGGTCGCCAACGCGCTGGAACCCGAACATTGAGTAATAAATATAGAAGGGGATCATGATGCGGTTGTTGGTCGAATACGATGTCGCCGCCGCAATCCATGAACTGAACGCACCCGCTTCGTTGATACCTTCCTGCAACAACTGGCCATCCGCCGCTTCGCGGTAGTACATGACCTGATCCTTGTCGACCGGCACGTACTTCTGGCCTTCGGGAGCATAAATGCCGATCTGGCGAAACAGGCCTTCCATACCGAACGTGCGTGACTCATCAGCAAGAATCGGTACGACGCGCGGACCAATGTCCTTGTCACGCAGAACCTGGTTCAATACGCGCACGAAGGCCTGCGTGGTCGAGATTTCACGTCCTTCGGCCGTGGGTTCCAGCACCGATGCAAAGACCTCGAGTGCCGGGACTTTAAGCGTTTCGTCCGCACGAGTCCGGCGTTTGGGCAAATAGCCACCCAGCGCCTTGCGGCGTTCGTGCAGATAGAGCATTTCCGGACTGTCTTCGGCCGGCTTGAAGTAAGGCAGTTCTTCGAGCTGTTCGTTGGTCACGGGAATGTTGTAGCGATCGCGAAACACCCGGATCGTGTCAATGTCGAGTTTCTTTTGCTGATGCGAAGGATTCTTTGCCTGCGCGACGTGGCCCAGACCATAACCCTTGATCGTCTTGGCCAGGATGACGGTTGGCTGACCCTTGTGCTCATTGGCTGACGCGAACGCGGCATACACCTTGTAGGGATCGTGACCACCGCGATTCAGGCGCCAGACGTCATCGTCGCTCATGCGCGACACCATCTCGAGCAGTTTGGGATGTTTGCCAAAGAAATGCTCACGCACAAACTTGCCATCATTGGCCTTGTAGGCCTGGAACTCACCATCGACGGTGTCTTCCATAATCTTGCGCAGGATGCCTTCCTTGTCGCTGGCGAGCAGAGGGTCCCAGTAGCCGCCCCAGATCAGCTTGATGACGTTCCAGCCACTGCCACGGAAATCGCCTTCAAGTTCCTGGATGATCTTGCCGTTTCCGCGAACCGGGCCGTCCAGACGCTGCAGGTTGCAATTGACGACGAAAATCAGATTGTCGAGTTTTTCGCGCGAGGCCAGGCTCAGCGCACCGAGCGACTCGGGCTCGTCCATCTCGCCATCACCACAAAACACCCATACCTTGCGCTGACTGGTATCGGCGATGCCGCGGGCATGCAGGTATTTCAGGAATCGCGCCTGGTAAATCGCCATCAGCGGACCCAGACCCATTGATACAGTCGGAAACTGCCAGAACTCGGGCATCAGTTTAGGGTGGGGATAAGACGACAGGCCCTTGCCACCGACTTCCTGGCGAAAGCTGTTGAGCTGGTCTTCGGTCAACCGGCCTTCCAGATAGGCGCGACCATACACGCCGGGCGATGAGTGGCCCTGGAAATAAACCAGATCGCCGCCGCGCTCGGGGGTATCGGCATGCCAGAAATGATTCTGACCGCAACCAATCATGGTTGCCAGCGATGCGAATGACGCGATATGACCGCCCAGGTCGCCGCCATCTGGCGGATTATGCTTGTTAGCCTTGACGACCATCGCCATCGCGTTCCAACGGATAATTGACCGGATGCGGGCCTCAAGTTCCTGATTACCCGGGTGAGCGGGTTCCAGACCAGCCGGAATGGTATTGAGGTAAGCCGTGTTCGGGGAAAACGGGATATGTGCACCAGAGCGACGTGCCAGATCCGTCAAGCGCTCAAGCAGGTAATGCGCACGTTCGGGACCTTCACGATCAAGCACCGCGGCCAGCGCGTCGAGCCATTCCTGTGTCTCTAGAGAATCCTCGTCGTGTGCAGCGTTGAATGCGGCAGCTTGTGGTGCCATGTCAATCTCCTGTGGCGTGCGCCAGATTGTTGATAAGGACTAATAAATTCTGTCCCGATTTCAACTTGTTTTGGGTAATGCCGCATTCTAGGTAATAGAGTGCATCCCGGCAACAAAAATTTCACCTTGCGGTATTGAATTTCATAATGCGGAATAGAGCAGGGTTTTAGATACCGTCTAAAATGCATTCATTCTGGATAACCCGCATGTCATCCGCGCCAAAGTCTGTCATCGCCACGCCGTTTCATGACCATGCCCGCCTGCGCCGTCGCAGGTGGTACTGGCTCACGCCTGTGCTAGTCCTGTTTTTGTACGCCTGCGTGATGGGCGTGTTCTTCTGGTTGCAGCGCATTCATGATGACAGCGTGATGTTTGTCACGATCGACCAGGAAGCGCGGCAAAACCGCCTGATTTGGGTCGTGATCGCACTCTCTGTCGTGATCGTCATCGCGCTGCTGGCGCTTTGGCGCTACACACGCTCGCGGTCAGATGCCGAAGCCGCCCTGATCGCTGAAACCGGATTCCGGCGTGCGATGGAAAACTCCATGTCGACCGGCATGCGCGTGCTCGATCTCGAGGGGCGTATTGCCTACGTCAACCCCGCGTTTTGCCGGATGATCGGCTGGAACGAGGCTGACTTGATCGGGCGCATGCCCCCCTTCCCTTACTGGGTGCCTGGCCAGTACGGTTCGCACCAGCAGACGCTGGATAACGTCCTGACGGGCAAGACACCCAGCAGCGGCCTCGAACTCGAAGCGCAACGACGCGATGGTTCGCGATTTACGGCACGCATGTATGTGTCACCCCTGCGGGACCCGAACGGCACGCAAATCGGCTGGATGACGTCCATGACAGACATCACCGAACCCAAGCGCATTCGCGAGGCGCTCACCGCCGCGCACGAGCGGTTCATGACCGTACTCGAAGGCCTCGACGACGCGATCTCCGTCACCGCCGACACCAACGACGGGTTGGAGCTCCTGTTCGCCAATCGTACCTACCGGCGTTTTTTTGGTGCCCAGACCGGTGGGCACAAGGCACTGCTGGCTGGCAGGCGCGGTCGGTACACGGACGAATCCGTAGAGATTTTCTCACCTTCCGTACAGCGCTGGTTCGAAGTGCAGCACCGCATGCTGGGCTGGACTGACGGTCGGCGGGTGCGCCTGCAGGTTGCGCGCGACATCACCGAACGTCGCCATCACGAAGAGGCATCGCGCATCCAGCAGGAAAAAATCCAGCTCACCAGTCGGCTGACCACGATGGGGGAAATGGCGTCTTCACTGGCCCATGAACTGAACCAGCCACTGACAGCCATCACCAACTACAGCATGGGTGCCGTGGCAATGATCAAGTCTGGCAACGCCGATCTCAACACCCTGCTGCCCGCGCTGGAAAAGGCTGCATCGCAAGCGCAGCGCGCCGGCAAAATCATCAGCCGCATCCGCGATTTCGTCAAACGCAGCGAGCCCAGGCGCCAGGCACTACAAATCAACACCGTGATCGACAACGCAGTCAGCCTGGCCGAGATTCATGCCCGCAAGAGCCAGGTTCGTATCGAATGCCAACTCCCGGACAGCTTGCCAAATGTGCTGGCCGACCCGATCCTGATCGAACAGGTGTTGTTGAACCTCATTAAGAATGGCCTCGAAGCCATGGAGCAGAGCACGCTCGACACCTTGAACGTCGTGGTGTCGCGCCACGAGAACCAGATCGAAGTCGCTGTCGTCGATCACGGCCACGGCCTGACCGATCCGGAACGCCTGTTTGAACCCTTTTTCAGCACGAAAACCGAAGGGCTGGGAATGGGGCTTAATATCTGCCGAACCATTATTGAATCGCATCACGGTCGCCTGTGGGCCGCAAGCAATCCTGAAGGCGGTACGATCTTCCGTTTTACGCTGCCATGTGCTGATACACCCATCGCGCAACAGAACATTCAGTCCGAGGAGTTACCTGCATGAACACGCCCCAAGTCGCCAGCACTGTCTATATTGTGGATGATGATGAAGCCGTCCGCGACTCGTTGCGCTGGCTGCTCGAAGCCAATGGCTATCGTGTGCGGGCCTACGCAAGTGCCGAAGCCTTCTTGTCAGAATTCGATGAACATCAACCTGGCGTGCTGATCGTTGACGTGCGCATGCCAGGCATGAGCGGGCTTGAGCTGCAGGAACAACTCATCACACGCAAGTCCTCCATGCCCATCGTGTTCATCACCGGACACGGGGATGTGCCGATGGCCGTGACGACGATGAAGAAAGGCGCGATCGACTTTCTTGAAAAGCCTTTCAACGAAACCGATTTGCGCGAGATCGTCACACGCATGTTCGAACAGGCCAACCAGCGCCTGTCCCAGGCACAGGCCCAACGCATCCACGATGCGATGCTTGCTCGCCTGACAGCGCGTGAACAGCAGGTTCTCGAGCGCATCGTCGCGGGCCGCCTGAACAAACAGATCGCCGACGACCTGGGAATCAGCATCAAGACTGTTGAGGCGCATCGCGCCAACATCATGGAGAAACTGCAAGTCACGACCGTCGCCGACCTGATGAAAGTGGCACTGGCCAAACCCGAGGTGAACGCATGACCGCACGCGTCATCGATGGTGTCGCGCTGGCCGCAACGATTCGCCAAGACGTTGCAATGCGCTCGGCTGCCTTGAAGGCACAAGGCACCCAGCCGGGCTTGGCGGTGATCCTGGTCGGCAGTGACCCCGCGTCGCAGGTATACGTGCGCAACAAGGTCACCGCTTGCCAACAAGCCGGCCTGTATTCCGTGATGGAACAGTACCCCGTCACCATGTCGCAGCAAGAGCTTCTGGCACGGATTCAGGCCCTCAATGTCGACCCGGCCATTCATGGCATCCTGGTGCAACTGCCCTTGCCCCCACACATGGATGCGCATCAGGTGATCGAAGCCATCGCAGCCGAAAAGGACGTGGACGGTTTCCATATCAGCAATGCCGGTTTGCTCATGACAGGCAAGCCGCTCTTTCGCCCCTGCACGCCCTACGGCATCATGAAAATGCTAGAAGCCGAGCAAGTGCCGCTGCGCGGTGCCGTGGCCGTAGTCGTTGGTGCCAGCAATATCGTCGGCAAACCCATGGCCATGTTGCTCCAGAGTGCAGGTGCCACGGTGACCATTTGTAATTCCAAGACACGCGATCTGGCCTGGCATACCGGCCACGCCGATATCGTCGTGGTGGCCACCGGTCGTGCGCGCATGATCGATGGCAGCATGGTCAAGCCCGGTGCCGTAGTGATTGACGTAGGCATTCATCGCACTCCAGAAGGAAAGCTGTGCGGCGATGTCGACTATGAAAGCGTGCGACAGGTTGCCTCGGCCATCTCGCCCGTCCCGGGTGGAGTGGGCCCGATGACAATCGCCATGCTGCTGGTCAACACCATCGAAGCCGCGGAACGCGCACAACACAACAAAGCGACTTGATCTCGGTGCAGAATCAAGTCGCAAAAAAGGAACATGATGTCTGAACAATCCAACCCGCTTCTGGTCGGAATGGAAGTGCTTGTCGACTATGCAGCCATTCGACCCGAGCATATCGCGCCGGCGATTGCCGAGCTTTTGCAAACGGCGCAAACGGCCATCGACGCATCGGTCGACGCTGGGCTGCCGGTCACCTGGGAAGACATTGTCACGCCCCTGGACGATGCCTCGGAACCCCTTTGGCGCGCCTGGTCCATCGTCGGTAACCTGAACGCCGTTGTCAATACCCCGGCCTTGCGGGACGCTTACAACGAGATGCTCGGACCGATCAGCGAATTTTCGACCTCGGTCGGCCTGAACGTTGGTCTGTACAACCAGTACCGACGTCTGCGCGAGTGCCCCGAGTTCGACCAGTGGCCCCACGAACGCAAACGCGTGATCGACCTGGCGCTGCGCGACTTCCGGTTAAGCGGCGTCGAACTTCAGGGCGAGGCGCGCACGCGCTACGCGGCTCTGTCGGACCAGCAGTCGCAGGTATCGCAGAAATTTTCCGAGAACGTGATGGATGCGATCGATGGATGGTCATTGCTGATCGATGACGTCGCGCGTCTGGACGGCGTGCCACAAGATGTGCAGGCCGCCGCCAGACAAGCCGACACGGATCAGTGGAAACTGACGCTCAAGATGCCTTGTTACTTGCCGGTGATGCAATACGCGCATGACCGTGACCTGCGTCACGCGCTGTATAAAGGCTATGCCACCGTCGCGTCAGAACAGGGTGACGAGACCTTTGACAATTCCGGTTTGATCGAACAGTCTCTGACCTTGCGCTCGGAAGAAGCGCAGTTGCTTGGGTTTGAGCATTTTGCCGCGTTGCGCCTGCAAACGCGCATGGCAGACAGTGCTGAAGAAGTCGTCAGTTTCCTGCGCCAGCTGGCCGCGCGCGCCAAACCCTATGCCGAACGCGACCTGACCGAGTTGCGTGCCTTTGCGCTTGAGGAACTGGGAATCAAGGACCTCCAGCCCTGGGACACGGCGTATGCGTCGGAATGCCTGCGTGAAAAGCGCTACGCCTATTCCGAAGACGAGGTCAAGCAATACTTCACCGAGCCACGCGTGCTCAATGGCCTGTTTGAGGTCATGCACACGCTGTTTGGCGTGAAGGTCGAACCTTGCGAAATCAACGGCTGGCATCCGGATGTACGCGCTGTAAGCGTGCATAACGCCGCGGGCGACATTCAGGGTTACCTGGTCATGGATCTCTACGCCAGATCGGCGAAACAGGGTGGTGCCTGGGTCAACAGTGAACGGTCCCGCAGGCTGCTCGCCAGTGGCGTGCAAACGCCCGTCATTTATCTGACCTGCAACTTTGCGCGCCCACAAGGCGCACGTCCCGCGCTCTTGACACACGACGACGTGATCACCCTTTTCCATGAAAGCGGCCATGCCCTGCATGCCCTGCTGTCCGAAGTCGACGAACCGGGAGTATCGGCCTTTTCAGCGGTCGAGTGGGACGCCATTGAGTTGCCGTCGCAGTTCATGGAAAACTTTTGCTGGGAATGGTCTGTACTCCAGCGGTTGACCGCGCACGTCGAGACGGGCGAGCCATTGCCCCGTGAACTTTACGATCGGATGATCGCGGCCCGCAATTTCCAGAGCGGCATGCAGACAGTGCGCCAGATTGAGTTCTCGCTCTTTGACATCTTGCTCCACAGTCGCGACCAGGGCCTGTCGATCGCGGCGGTCCTGACTCAGCTCGATCAGGTGCGTGATGAAGTGGCTGTCATGCGGCCCCCGGCGTGGCAGCGATTTCCGCACAGTTTTTCACACCTGTTCGCAGGTGGTTACGGTGCCGGCTACTACAGCTACAAGTGGGCTGAGGTGTTGTCAGCGGATGCCTTCGAGGCCTTTGAAGAGGCAGCATTGCGTGCCGCGAAATCGGCCCACAGCGCAGCAGAGTCGCTCGGTGCGCTGGACACTGAAACGGGCATGCGCTTTCGCAAGGAAATCCTGGCCGTTGGCGGTACCCGGCCTGCGGCGCAATCCTTCGCGGCGTTCAGGGGTCGCGCGCCGCGTATGGACGCCCTGCTGCGACACAGTGGCATGACTGACAGCGCTGACAATCACCAGGAATAATCGGCTATGTCCACTGGATCACTCTTGCGCCTGACCCGATGGTTTGTTCTATGCGGTCTGGTTGTGCTGTATGGTTGTTCCGAAAAGTCAGCAGACTGGGTGTTGTATGACGTCAAGGGGCACCTTCCCGACCTGCAGTTCTCACTTCAGGGCAAGGGAAACATTAAGGTGACGGAACAAGACCTGAAGGGTAAGACTGTCCTTCTTTTCTTTGGCTATGCCAGTTGCCCCGACATCTGCCCGACCACCATGGCGCAGTTGAGTGAAGTCATCGAAAAACTGGGCGACGACGCCAAGGACGTGCGTATCGTGTTCATCAGCGTCGATCCGCATCGCGATACGCCAGACGTTCTACAGGCTTACGTCGACGCGTTTAACAAGAACGCGATCGGACTGACCGGCGATGAGGCACAGGTCGCTGATCTGGCCCGCCGGTACCGTATTGCGTACCAGATTGAAAAGCCCAAACCAGGTGACGATGCAGACACCTATGATGTCACGCATAGTCGTGGCGTGTTCATTTTTGACAATCAGGGACGCGCACGACTTCTGGCTTCGGATACCGAGGCGGTGAATGCCGTGACCCAGGACGTGCGTCAGCTCATCACGATGACGCGCGGTTCGAAGTCCTGAGGCGCAAACAGGTTGCATCACGGAATTGATAACCGATCGCCCTTAAAGTAGAGAGTCAGACCTTACCTTCGTGGAAAGGTTTATTCTGATCACTCTGAATCTTAATCAACGCAGGGAACTCATCATGACAACATTCCAAGTCACCGATATGACGTGCGGTCATTGCGTCAAAACCATCACCAATGCCGTGCATGCCGTGGCTCCTGATTCAACCGTGCAGTGCGATGTCGCCACCAAGCAGGTCAAAATCGGTGGTGCCCACGAAGCCGGCACAGTCGAGTCGGCGATTCGCGAGGCAGGGTACACCCCTCAAGCACTGTAACCAGATGCGGTCGGTGCGTCACTCTCACATGCGACTGGCAACAAGGTCAACCAAATGAATGCTCCGGGTAGCCACCAGACAGCGGCGGATGATCAGATCGACCTGGCGATTGACGGGATGACCTGTGCGTCATGCGTGTTGCGTGTGGAAAAGGCGCTGGCTGGTGTTCCTGGTGTCAAGCGGGCATCCGTCAACCTCGCCACGCAACGGGCGCACCTGGATCTTGTTGCAGGTCAGACTGATGCCCAGCGCAGCGCCCCTGCACTCATCGCCGCCGTTCAAAAAGCAGGCTACGAGGCCAGCCAAGTCCAGACCGACATCGCCCCAAACGATACGCTTGGCGAGTCCCGCTCTGAAGAAGCCCGGCACTTGCAGCGCACGCTGTGGATTTCGCTGGCCTTGTCCTTGCCGGTGTTCGTGCTGGAAATGGGCGCGCACCTGTTGCCCTGGATGCATGCGTTTGTGCACACGACTATTGGCATGGAGCGCAGCTGGATTTTGCAGGCCGTGCTCACGACACTGGTGCTGGCAGGACCAGGACGCGCATTCTTCACCAAAGGGTTGCCGGCCCTGTGGCACCTGAGTCCAGAGATGAACTCACTGGTCGCCCTGGGCGCGGGAAGTGCCTGGACCTATTCGATGGTTGCCACGTTCGCGCCGCAGTGGCTGCCTGAGGGCACACGCTTTGTCTATTTTGAGGCAGCGGCGGTCATCGTGACCCTGATCTTGCTGGGGCGCACCCTCGAGGCACGTGCCAAGGGCCGCACAGGCGCTGCCATCCAGCATCTGGTTGGGCTGCAGCCCCGTCAGGCGCGTGTGATACGTGATGGGCAGATTGTCGAGGTCGACATTGACACAGTCAAACCCGGCGACCAGGTGCTCGTGCGGCCCGGTGAAAAGGTTCCCGTCGATGGCGTGATTACCGAAGGCGCCCCGTACATCGACGAGTCAATGATCACGGGCGAGCCCATACCCGTCACCAAATGCCTGGGCGACCACGTCACGGGGGGCACGCTTAACTCGACCAACAGCTTCACGTTCCTGGCCACGCACACGGGTGGCGACACCGTTCTGGCGCGCATTATCCGCATGGTTGAGAGCGCCCAGGGAGCCAAGCTGCCCATCCAGGCGCTTGTCGACCGTGTGACGTCGTGGTTTGTACCAGCCATCATGGCGACAGCCCTGGCCACGTTTGCACTCTGGTATTGGCTGGGACCCTCGCCCAGTCTGAGCTATGCGCTCGTCAATGCCGTTGCTGTGATGATTATCGCCTGCCCCTGCGCGATGGGGCTGGCCACGCCAACATCCATCATGGTAGGCACGGGTCGCGCAGCCGAACTGGGGGTGCTGTTTCGGCAAGGCGACGCCCTGCAGCGCCTGCGCGACGTGCAAGTGGTTGCCTTTGACAAGACCGGTACGCTGACCCTTGGCAAGCCGGTGCTGACGGACTTCGTCGTGATCGACACCACGCATGATCGTGCGTCGCTGCTTGCATGGGCTGCGGCGATGCAGGCGCATTCCGAGCATCCAATCGCGCGTGCCATTGTGGCAGCGGCCGATGCGGAAAAACTACCCATGCCTGCCGCGCGCAACTTCACCGCGATCAGCGGCGCGGGTGTACAGGCGACGGTGCAAGGGAAAAGCATTTTGTCGGGCGCGCAAAACCTCATGCGTGAACATGACGTCGACGTCTCGGGTCAGTCCGCGCGCATGCAAGCCTGGGGCTCGGACGCCAAGACACCGATTTACCTGGCTGTCGACGGCAAGCTTGTCGCGGTCATGGCCGTGGCCGACCCCATCAAGTCCAGCGCGATTTCCGCGATCGCTGCCCTGCACCGGCTGGGACTGCGCACGGTCATGATCACAGGCGACAACACCCATACTGCCCATGCCGTCGGACGCGTGCTGGGCATCGATCAGGTTCATGCTCAAGTCTCGCCAGAAGGCAAAGTCGCAGTGCTGCAACAACTGCGCGCATCGGGCCAAGTACTGGCGTTTGTGGGGGACGGTATCAACGACGCTCCCGCACTGGCGACTGCGGATATCGGCATCGCAATCGGCACAGGGACAGACATTGCCATCGAATCGGCGTCGGTGGTTCTGATGTCCGACGATCTGCATGGCGTGGCAAATGCCATCGGCCTGTCGCGGGCAACACTTTCAAATATTCGCGAGAACCTGTTCTGGGCGTTTGCCTACAACGTGGCCCTGGTGCCCGTCGCGGCCGGGGCACTCTATCCATCGTTCGGTATTTTGTTGTCGCCCATGTTCGCGGCGGCTGCCATGGCCTGTTCCAGCGTGTTCGTGGTGGTCAACGCGCTGCGCCTCAAGCGCTTTAGGCCAGACCGCAGAGGGTGAGAGGAAGCGGGCCAGGATGCGCCAGATCATTGACGAGCGGGCGTCGGCTTCCACACATGCGTGAAAGACATGACGTCCGGACGCTGGGCCGGTCCGGCCGTGGTAATCGGTGTGCCCACGGCCAAAAAGCCGACGAAGCGGTAGTCAAGCCCATCAAACCCCAGCGCCTCGGGCACCACATCGGTATAGGTACCCAAGCCGGTACTCCAGTACGAAGCGAAGCCCAGCAGGTGGATGGCATTTTGAATGTTCATGACTGCGGCGCCCATCGACAACGTTTGCTCGATCTCGGGCACTTTCGCGTTGTCGTGCGAGATCTTGTAGGCCAGGGCAATCAGCAGTGGAACCTGTGCCAGCCAGGTCCGCATATTTTTTTCTTTTTCCGGTGTGATCTCGCGCCCGGATTGACGCGTCGCGTTGATCGCCAGATCTGCCAGCGCGGCGATATCGGCCTGTTCGATCAAGGCGAAACGCCAGGCACGCAAGGCAGAATGATCAGGCGCGCAGGCAGCAGCTTGCAGGATTTGCGTCAATTGCGCGGCATCAGGAGCGGGCGCCTGAACCAGTTTCTGTGAACGTCGGCTGAGTAGAGCGTCAAGAGGCTGTGAGGTGTGCATGGCGAAGATGTCCGGTAGAAAGGCCAGGTGCGGGACGCACTACAGGGCCAAAGAAAAAACCCTGCATCACAAGAAGCGATACAGGGTTTTTACTAACAACCCGCACGAATGCAGGAAGTATTAACGCAGATTACAGCACTTGAATGTTAGTCGCGCTGGGGCCTTTGGCGCCCTGACCAATTTCAAAGCTGACTTTCTGGTTTTCTTCGAGGGTTTTGTAACCGCTCGAGCGAATTTCAGAGTAATGAGCGAACAAATCTTTGCCGCCGCCGTCGGGCATGATGAAACCATAACCTTTTTCGGCGTTGAACCACTTAACGACACCAGTAGCCATTTCAAACTTCCTTGATAGATAAAAAATAGGCAAAAACGCCCAGAGTGCTAGATGATCAAGGAAGGGATAGACACTACCGGTTACCACTAAGGGCGACAAATTAGGTACAAAAACCGCGTCGCTTGAGAATCTTGCCTGCCAAGTGTAGGAGGGAACCTAGTACGAGTCAAATACTAGTGTTGTCTTTTTTCAACGAAACAGCATGATTTTGCAACTTTCTCTACCTATGAGATCAGAAAACAACAATAAAAGTGACTTTCACCATGCATCCATAATAATTCATTCAAATTCACTAACTCACTATCTTTAAACTTTCATAATCCACTGATCCAACGGGAATTAACCATGAAAGTGATCGTTTTAGGGGCTGGCGTCATCGGTACGACCACTGCGTATTACCTCGCCCGCGCCGGTGCAGAGGTCACCCTGCTCGATCGACAAGATGGTCCGGCAAACGAGGCAAGCAAAGCCAACGCCGGCCAGGTTTCACCGGGCTACTCCACACCCTGGGCTGCCCCGGGAATACCGTTCAAGGCTCTGAAGTGGATGTTCCAGCGTCACGCACCTCTGGCGATCCGGCCCGATGGCAGCCTGTGGCAGTTGCGCTGGATGGCCAGAATGTTGCGCGAATGCACACCCGCGCGCTATCAACTCAACAAGGAACGCATGGTGCGCGTGTCGGAATACAGCCGCAGCTGTTTACGCGCCCTGCGCGCCGACACGGGTATTCAGTATGAACATCGCACCGGTGGCACCCTGCAACTTTTCAGAAGCCAGGCGCAACTCGATGCGGTCGCACGCGACATCAAGGTGCTCGAAGAGTGTGGTGTGCCCTACGAGCTTCTGGACCGCAATCACCTGACTGCGGCCGAACCAGGCCTTGCCCAGGCACAAGCCCGGGGCCTGCTCGCCGGCGGCCTGCGCCTGCCAAATGACGAAACCGGTGACTGTCATTTGTTCACTACGCGGCTGGCAGAACTTGCCCGCGAGCTCGGTGTCGACTTCCGGTTTGGCCAGTCAGTCGATCAACTGCTCACTGCGGGCGGCCAGATCAGCGGCGTGCGCTGTGGTGATCAGGTCCTGACCGCCGATCGTTATGTACTGGCTTTTGGAAGTTATTCACGCGATCTGCTCACTCCACTCAAGCTTGATCTGCCGGTTTACCCGGTCAAAGGTTATTCGCTGACTATTCCGCTCCTTGACGAGTCCCTGGCACCCCAGTCAACTGTCCTGGACGAAACGTACAAAGTCGCCGTCACTCGCTTTGACAACCGTATCCGCGTGGGCGGTATGGCTGAGCTCAACGGCTTCGACCTGAGCCTGAACCCACGTCGGCGCGCCACCCTGGAAAAGGTCGTCACAGAACTATTCCCCGGTGGCGACCTGCCACGCGCTGAATTCTGGACGGGCCTGCGTCCCATGACCCCCGACAGCACACCTATCGTCGGCGGCACGCGCTATCGGAACCTGTTCCTGAACACCGGGCACGGCACGTTGGGCTGGACGATGGCCTGCGGGTCGGGCAAACTCATTGCTGATATCGTGACGGGCAAACGCCCCGAGATCAGCACAGAAGGACTCGCTGTGGATCGCTACATCAAGCCAGCCGCCAGTCAACTGGCAAAACCGGTTGCAGTCGGCGCATGACCAGACCGTCCCAGGCAAGTATTGATCTGGCGGCGCTTGGCCACAACTACCTGGTCGCACGCAAGTTGCATGGTGGCCGCGCGCTGGCCGTCGTCAAGGCCAACGCCTATGGTCACGGTGCCCTGAGATGCGCGCTCGCCCTGAAGGACGTCGCTGACGGTTTCGCCGTCGCGTTTCTGGACGAGGCTGTCGAACTCAGGTCTGGCGGTGTTCAGGGGCCGATCCTGCTGCTTGAGGGCTGTTTCGACCAAGAGGAACTGGTGACCGCCCAGCGCCTGGATTTCTGGACCACGGTGCACCAGCAATCACAGTTGCAGGACATTGAAAGGACTTCCCTACCTGCAGGTGGCCTGCATGTCTGGTTGAAAATAAACTCCGGCATGAATCGCGCCGGCTTTGACGCTGTGCACGTCAATGAGGCGTACCGACGCTTGCAGGCCTGCCCTGCAGTCGCGTCTGTGACCTGGATGACCCATTTCGCGCGTGCGGACGAACCCGCCAGCGCAGCCACCGCCCGACAGATCGAGGCCTTCGATGCCGCCACCGCCGGCCTACCGGGGGATCGCAGCCTGTGCAACTCAGGCGGCGTGCTGGGCTGGCCACACGCGCGCCGCGACTGGGCGCGCCCAGGCATCGAACTCTATGGCGCCGACCCGATGCCCAGCCCGCAACATGGCTTGATCCCCGTGATGACCTTACATAGCAAAATCTTTGCCGTGCGCACGCTGCAGCCCGGTGACGCGCTGGGCTATGGCGGCACGTTCGTCGCAAGCGTCCCCACACGCGTGGGGCTGGTCGCAATCGGGTACGCCGACGGCTACCCAAGAAGCGCCCCGTCCGGCACGCCCGTCGCGATCAATGGCAAACTCAGCCGCACCCTTGGCCGTGTGTCGATGGACATGATGACCGTTGACCTGAGCGACCTGCCGGATGCGGGTATGGGCAGTCACGTCGAACTATGGGGTCGGCAGATTGACGTGAACCGTGTGGCGCAGGCCGCTGGCACGATTTCCTATGAACTGCTTTGCAATGTCAAGCGTGTGCCCAGGGTGTACACCGAGTAGTGGCTCGCCTGCTCGCGCGACGTGCTGCAAGCTCGAAAATACTTCGATCTTGCCGAAGGTTTCAGTGTGCTTGAGGCAGTGCGTTAAAGGTGCTTGCCGGCACCTTTGACCAGTGCCAGAAACTCTTCCACGGGCACGGCTCGCGAAAAAAGATGGCCCTGATATAAGTGACAGCCGTTTGTCGCCAGGAACTCTCGCTGCGCCTCAGTCTCGACACCTTCGGCAATAATCCCCAGGCCCAGAATATGCCCCAGTGCAATGATGGTGCGCGCGATGGCGCAGGCATTTGGATCTGTCGGAAGTTCATGCACAAAAGACTGGTCGATCTTGAGTTGGTCGAGGGGCAGCTTTTTCAAGTAAGTCAGTGACGAATAGCCGGTTCCAAAATCATCGAGGGCGAAGCGAACACCTTTGCCGCGCAAGACCGTCATCTTCTTGATGGTTCCTTCCATGTCACCCAGCAGCAAACTCTCGGTAGGCTCAATTTTGAGCAGGTTCGGATCGGCACCGGTTCGCTCAAGCGCCGCCAGCAAAAGGTCCACAAAATCGGTGCGGCAAAACTGATGCGCGCTCACGTTGATCGCGAGAGTCAGGTGGGCAGTTTCGGGTTGAGTGGCCCATGCTGCCAACTGGGCGCAGGCCGTGTTCATGACCCAGCTACCGATAGGCAAGATCAGGCCGCAGTCTTCGGCCAACGAGATGAAATCACCCGGGGCGACCACACCGCGTGTGGGGTGCTGCAAACGCAGCAGGGCTTCCGCGCCGACGATATGTCCGGCATCATCGACCTGTGGTTGGTAATACAGCGTGAACTGATCTTGTTCCAGGGCGATACGTAAATCAGATTCCAGCGCAGCCCGGGCAGCGACGACCTCTTGCATCTGTGCATCAAAAAACCGCAGTACATTGCGCCCGTCAGCCTTGGCCTGGTACATGGCGATATCTGCCTGCTTGAGGAGCTCCTCGACTGTTTCCTGCTGGTCGCCGGAAAAAAGCACGATCCCGATGCTGGGGCTGCTCTGACAAGCGTAGCTGCCAATATGGTACGGCGGGCAAAAGACGGCAAGAATCTTTTCCGCCATCGCCTGGGCGCGTACGGCAGCGTCTGAGCGATTTTCACCCAGGTGCTCTAGCATGACCACAAACTCGTCACCCCCCAGGCGCGCCAGCGTATCGGCTGCGCCCACGCTGGCAGACAAGCGATGCGCGACCTGCTGGAGCAGTTGGTCACCCACATCGTGCCCAAGTGTGTCATTCAAGGTCTTGAAATTATCCAGGTCAATTAACAATAGCGTGCTGTACTGCTTGTTGCTGCGACTGGAAGCCAGTGCCTTGTGCAGGCGTTCAAGCAGCAGGCGCCGGTTGGGCAGTTGTGTGAGCGAGTCAAACGACGCGAGGCGTTCAATCTGCTCTTGAGCCTTGGTCTGGTTGGTAATGTCGCGGCCAATGATGGTCAGACCCTGGCGTCGTCCCTGGGGGTCGTAGACCGGCATT
The DNA here is from genome assembly GCA_903821335.1 of uncultured beta proteobacterium. Taxonomy (GTDB): domain Bacteria; phylum Pseudomonadota; class Gammaproteobacteria; order Burkholderiales; family Burkholderiaceae_B; genus Zwartia. The sequence goes on along the minus strand of CAIJKV010000341.1, from coordinate 6,217 downwards.
TTGCGTACTTCCAAGAAACGCGTCTGCCCCTCCTTAGTGATGATTGATTCATAAAAGGTCGTCAGGCGCCCGTTCACCCAAGTCGTTTCATCATCCGCCCAGCAGGCCAGGTGCGCATCACGAAAGTCCGGGTTGAGGTCAGCGAGTTCAAGCTCCGTCTTGTTTTTCCATGGGATGTCCTGCAGTTGGAAAAGCTGTTCGGCCGCGTCATTGATGGCCAGCCACCTGCCGTCACTATCTTTGAAAAAAATTGAATCCGGGATGGCGGATATGAGGATATCCAGCCGCTTGTTGATCGTCTCCAGGTTGACTTCCACTTCCTTGAGCTCGGTCACATTCTGGTCGTAGCCGTGCCAGCGGATTTCCCCGTTCTCAAGTCTCTGGGGCTTGGCGACACCCTGGTGCCATTCGACGCCATGATCTGGCGTGACGAGCCGGTATTCGTGTTGCCAGACTTGTAACTGTTCGGCTGATTTTCGCAACGAGCTTAGGACATGCTCGAGGTCATCCGGGTGCAGGAAGGCCGCGATCGTCGCACCATCGACCGGAAGCTGGCCAGGGCGCAACCCACAAAAGCCGAGGAACTGCTTATTGCCGTAATTGAACGAAACATGCCCATCCGTGGAAAGGGTGCATTGAAACAAGGCGCCTGGAAGCTGGTCCGTCAGGCTACGCAGGACGGTGTCGCTTTCTTCCCGCTGACGAATGTTGCGCAACACGAAGTACATCGCAATGAGCAATGCCGCGATACACCCCGCCGTCACCGCCATAATGAAATTGGTCGCATTGCGCCAGTTCACCAACAGCTGATCTTGCGGAACTGTCAGGTTGATGATCATCGGGAAACGATCCAGCACGCGCACTGCGGCCAGACGCTGAATCGAAAAGCTGGGGTCAGCCGGGCGCGGGGAACTGCTGTGGATGACGGCATCCTTGCGCTGCATGGTATTGACAACCTGCTGGGTGGTGCCGCCCAACAGCTTCTTGCCAATAATGCCACCTCCGTCGGGCCAACGCGCCATCAGTGAGAAATCGTTGCGCAACAACGTGATGGTGGAACCCTCTCCGAGATTCTTGCCCAAGCGACCAAAGAAATTGGTCAGTCGATCAATCGAAACGGCAACAAGCGCGATGCCGACATATTGGTCATTGGAATTTTTAAGAATGCGACCCAGGTAGAAAACCCATTCTTGCGTCTTCCTGTCCTGTTGGGGTGGGCTGATAAAAATATCTGAAGCGATATCGTTGGTACGTTTGCGAAATTCCGTGATGTCGGAAACATCGACTGCAGGGAGAGTCGTCTGGGTAAGGGAGTTGATGACCGTGCCATCGGCAGCAACAACCGAGGCACCGACGACCTGAGGCGTTCCGGCCACGTTCGCACGGAGTATCTGTGAAACGATCTGGGAATTTTTTTCGGAATGCAATTCCGCGCTGTCCTGGACATCCATCAGGTTGATGCGCGCGACGATCCCATCGAGTCCCACCAGGGCGGACAGAAGCGTTTGATCGGTTTGCTCGGCCAGGACAATCGTCAGGTTGCTGAGTTCGCCGCTCCAGGTGTCGATTTCACGTTCACGGAAGGTGAGTATCAGCGCGATCGACGACACGAACACAATCACGATCAGGGCACAGAAGGTGCCCAGGATGTAATGTGAAGTCTTAAATCCCTTGGATTTCATCAATCATCAAAAAAAGCATGCCGCTGATCGGTTGAGATTAACATCGAAACGTCATTTGTTTGCCAGATAAAATTCCTTCATTTTTAGCTAAAACCGTCTTGGTAGAATGCTTGGAAATCTTCGGGTTCCGCTGCCTGAGCGACCGGGTTTGCGCTTGAGCAGCACGCGCAAAAATATGAAAATGTCCCTTAATATTGCAGATAGTGATGAATCAGATCCAAATAGCCACCTGGAACGTCAATTCCCTTAAAGTGCGCCTACCACAAGTGCTAGGCTGGCTGCAGGAAAATCCGGTCGACGCACTGTGCCTGCAGGAACTTAAGCTTGACCAGGACAAATTCCCGCTCGACGCGTTCACCAGCATCGGCTACCACGCCGACTGGGCAGGACAAAAAACTTACAACGGCGTAGCGGTGCTGTCACGGCACGCCGGCCATGACGTCGTGCGCAACATTCCGGGCTTTGATGACCCGCAGCAGCGAGTACTGGCCACCACCCTGCCCTTTGGTGACGGCAGCATCCGCATCGTGAGCGCCTATTGCCCAAATGGCCAGGCTGTCGGCAGTGATAAATATGTATATAAACTCGCCTGGTACAAGGCGTTTGAGCAATGGCTGGCACAAGAGATGCTGCGCTACCCGAACATCGCAGTGCTGGGCGACTACAACATCGCGCCGCAAGATCAGGATGTGCATAATCCGGAAAAATGGATCGGTCAGATTCTGGTCTCGGAACCCGAACGCGCGGCGCTTGCGTCCTTGCTCAGTCTGGGTTTTCGTGATGCATTCAGAATGTTTGACCAGCAGCCAAAATCCTTTAGCTGGTGGGACTACCGGATGAATGGCTTCAAACGCAACGCGGGGATGCGCATTGATCATGTGCTGCTGTCCGAACCGCTTGTGCCAGCATGCACGGCCTGCGTGATCGACAAGGTTCCCCGCGCCAATGAACAACCCTCGGATCATGCCCCGGTGATCGCCACGCTGGTCCGTTAGACAAACACATCACTGCAAACCGTTCAGATCATGAAAAAAACGCCAGCACTTTCCATTGACCATCTGGTAGTCAATGTCCGTCACGACATGAGTCGTGCACAGACAACCTTTGAAAACCTGGGATTCGTCCTGACGCCACGTGGTCGTCATACCATGGGCTCGATCAATCATCTGATGGTGTTCGGGCACGACTACATCGAACTGATCGGCTTGCCCACGGACGGCGCAACCCTGCGTGACGAGTTGCTGGCCAGCCCGGTTGGCATCGATGGCCTGGTGTTCCAGACTGACGATGCAGACCGCACCCACGCCAGCCTGGCCAGTACCGGCCAGCGGCTGTTACCGGTGCAATCGTTTTCGCGCCCAGTCGACATCGACGGCAACAGCCTGGATGCCAAATTCAGGACGGTACGTTTTGAGCCCGGGCGGTTTGCCGCCGGTCGCGTGTATTTTTGCCAGCACTTCACGCCAGAACTGGTGTGGCGCGACGTTTGGCAACACCACCCCTGTGGGGTGACAGATATTGCCGCGTTGCTGATCGTGAGCAATGACCCCCAGCAGGACGCAAACGAGTATGCCGAACTGGCAGGACTCCAGGCGCGCCCAGGACTGAACGGTGAATACAGGATAGACGGGCCACAACACACGATCGTGGTGCTCAGCCCCGAGGCCTACGCGGACTGCTACGGAGCACTTGCTTGCGAAAGTGTCGGCCGGTCAAGTTTTTTTGGCGCCATCGCATTGCGGGTCAACAATCTCGAGCCCATCCGCGACCTTCTTGAACACCTTGAAAACGAAATGGTCCCTGCGCCAGCCTCATCGCCTGTCCAAAACCCATCGTCTGCGGCACAAGCCGATTTCGTATTTCGGGACCGGGGAGACCGCATCGCAGTCAAAATTAACGGTTTCAATACGCTGCTGGAGTTTGTCACCCCGGTTGTCGTGTGACGCGACGCAGGCGGCGTGCGCGATGAACGACGGCAAAGAAAATATTAATCCTCGAAATAATGAGGATAGCGGCGTTGAATTTCGTCCACAAACCGCAGCGGCGAACGAATATGCAGCCCCATCGTCACCCACGCCGTGGCTGCATCCCCCTCGATAATCGCGCGTACAACCGCTTTGTGCTGGTCAATGGCGATACGATTGCCACCCAGTTCAGGAATGGCAATATGTCGGATCCGTTTCATGCCTACTATTCATATTGATGCATCAGTCAAGCTGGTCGGCGGGTCAACGCCGCGGCACACAAAAAGGAATGCACATGAGGACGACAACTTGGGGCATGGCAGCCCTGATCATGGCTGCGCTGCAAACCACGACGGTGCAAGCGCAAGCACTGGGCGCGCAGGACTATCCAACACGGCCTGTGACGATCATCGTGCCATTCCCGCCAGGTGGCGGCACCGACATCAGCGCACGACTGATTGCCCAGAAATTATCAATGAAATGGGGTCAGGCAGTGGTGGTCGAAAACCGTGGTGGCGCAGCCGGCATGCTGGGCGCCACTGCGGTGGCCACAGCCAAGGCTGACGGCTACACCCTGCTGATCGGAAACGTGGGCACACAGTCCGTAAACCCGGCACTGTATCCAAAAATGTCCTACAACCCCGACACGGCCTTCGCCCCGATTGGCATGATTGCAGAACTGCCCTTGGTGCTGCTGGTCACACCCTCGCTGCCAGTTCAGTCTGTGCAGGACCTGATCATTTCAGCCAAAGCCTCGCCGGGCAAACTCACCTACGCCAGTTCGGGCAGCGGCGGTGCGCCGCACCTGACCGCTGAAATATTCAAGGACTCGGCTGGTATCAATATTCTGCACGTACCGTACAAAGGTGGTGGCCCTGCGGTCATCGACTTGATGGCTGGACATGTGGACATGCTGTTTGCGACGGTGCTTGAATCAATCGGTTACATAAAGTCTGGAAAACTGCGTGGTCTGGCAGTATCAAGTATCACGCGCGCGCCAGCCCTTCCTGACATGCCGACGGTGGCCGAAAGCGCAATCCCGGGTTTCGACACCGGTTCGTGGGTCGGCGTGCTGGCGCCCGCTGGCACCCCCACGGGCATTATCGAAAAAATATCCTCAGACCTCAATGCAGTGCTCGCACAACCAGATACCCGCGATACCCTGATCAATCAGGGTGCGACGCCTTTACCCCTGACGACCGCATCGTTCATCGCCCGCATTGATTCTGATCGCAAACGCTACGGAGCCATCATTACCGCCAACGGCATTCGTGTTGACTAATATGCACACTTTTACATTCGGAGACCTATCACAATGAGCCGCCCACGCATTCTTCAACAGGGACGCCTGTTACCTGACCTGGAAGCCGCGCTTGTCAGTCATTTTGACGTGCACCCTTTCTGGCAGGAAAAGAGCCCTGACGCCTTCCTGAGTCAACACGGTGCCGATTTTGTCGGCATCGCCACGTCAGCCCGCTATGGCGCGGATGCTGCGTTGATTGACGCACTCCCGGCCCTGCAGGTCATTTCCAGTTTTGGGGTGGGTCTGGAAACCATCAGTCTTGAGCGCGCCCGCGCGCGCGGCATTCAGGTTGGCTACACCCCAGATGTGCTCAATGATTGTGTCGCTGACACGGCCTTTGGTCTGGTGCTGGATGTGGCGCGACGCTTTAGTGAGGCAGATCGCTATACCCGCGCTGGGCTCTGGGCCAACGCGCCCTTCCCACTATCGACCAAGGTCAGCGGCAAGCGTCTGGGAATTCTTGGGCTTGGCCGCATCGGCCGCGTGGTTGCGCGCCGTGCCAGCGGTTTTGACATGGAGATCCGCTATCACAACCGCCGCGTGGATGCGTCCGTACCCTACGCCTACGAACCCACGCTGCAAGGACTGGCTACCTGGGCTGACTTCCTGGTTGTCGTCAGCGCAGGCGGGGCGCAAACCCGACACCTGGTCTCGGCAGATATCCTGCGCGCACTCGGCCCGAAAGGATATCTGATCAATGTGTCGCGCGGTTCAGTCATCGATGAACAGGCACTGATCACGGCTCTGGAAAATGGCGATATCGCTGGTGCCGGACTTGACGTCTATTCCGATGAACCGAATGTACCCGAGGCACTGCGTGCCATGAATAATGTCGTGCTGCTGCCGCACCTGGCCAGCGCGACGCATGAAACACGCCGCGCCATGGCAGAACTGACCTTGAACAACTTGGTATCGTTTTTTGAGACTGGCAAGGTTAGCGTGGCAGCTTGAGCAGGCGACCGGCACGGAATATGCAGGTGTGTCATCGCCCTCGGCCCGACATCGCAATTGGATCGACCTGACAGGCGCGCCGAGTTCCGCTAGAATTCAGGACAACGGGGGGGTAGCTCAGCTGGGAGAGCGTCGCGTTCGCAATGCGAAGGTCGGGAGTTCGATCCTCCTCCTCTCCACCACTAGTTAGGAAACCAACCGTTCTCGGTTGGTTTTTTTTCGGCCCGGAGCGCCAGTGCTGGCGCGGTTGTCAGGATTAGCCTCGCGAGCGTCGCGCCCACGATCCGTGCGATCTCCGGCCCGATTCTCTCAGATTC
>CAIJKV010000340.1 GCA_903821335.1 uncultured beta proteobacterium | reverse complement strand
GCTGCGCCAGAATTGTTCTGGTGCACCGCGACCAGGGACGGCACGCCGCCACCCTGGGCATAGGTGCCACGCACGGTGTGGCCAGGCGCCTTGGGGGCGATCATGACCACATCGATGTCTTCACGGGGCACAACCTGACCGTAGTGGACGTTAAAGCCGTGGGCGAACGCCAGGGCGGCACCGGGTTTGATGTTGGTGTGGACGCTTTCACGGTAGACCTGGGCGATGTTTTCGTCAGGCAGCAGCATCATGACCAGATCAGCGACTTTGACGGCCTCGGCCACTTCAGCGACCTGCAAGCCGGCGTTTACGGCTTTCTTCCAGGACGCGCCATCTTTGCGCAGACCCACCACGACCTTGACACCTGACTCATGCAGGTTCAGGGCGTGTGCATGACCTTGCGAACCGTAACCAATAATGGCAACAGTCTTACCCTTGATCAGGGACAGGTCACAATCTTTATCGTAATAAACCTTCATTCTGGGCTCCAGATTTTTTTTAAGTTAAAGGCCGACGGCTGAATCGTGTATGTTGATTCCAACCCGTCAGTCGGCAATAAGATCGTTTCTCGGCAAGCAGCGATCAAAGCTTGAGGATGCGTTCACCGCGCCCAATACCTGAAACCCCTGTACGGACAGTTTCAAGAATGGCACTACGATCCAGCGCATCAATAAAAGCCTGCACCTTCTCTTGGTTACCCGTGAGTTCAATGGTGTAGGCCTTGTCCGTGACATCGATGATGCGGCCGCGGAAAATATCCGCCATCCGCTTCATTTCTTCGCGTTCTTTACCCACCGCACGCACCTTGATCAGCATCAGTTCGCGTTCAAGGTGTGCGCCTTCGGTCAGGTCAACCACCTTGATCACGTCAATCAGGCGGTTCAGGTGCTTGGTAATTTGTTCGATGACATCATCCGAGCCCATGGTGACCAGAGTCAACCGGGACAGCGTGCTGTCTTCGGTTGGCGCGACCGTCAGGGTCTCGATGTTGTAACCACGTGCGGAAAAGAGACCCACCACGCGCGACAGCGCACCGGGTGCATTTTCCATCAGGACAGATATGACATGTTTCATGGTCGTCCCCTTACAGATCTTCTGAACCGAGCAACATCTCGGTCAGGCCACGACCGGCTTTCACCATGGGCCACACGTTTTCACTCTGGTCGGTCAGGAAGTCCATGAACACCAGGCGATCTTTGAGTTTGAACGCCTCGCGCAAGGCACCCTCGACATCGGCGGGCTTTTCGATGCGCATGCCAACATGGCCATAGGCTTCGGCAAGCTTGATAAAGTCTGGCAACGCTTCCATGTACGACTCGGAATACCGCGCGGAATAATCGATGGTCTGCCACTGTCGAACCATGCCCAGCGCGCGATTATTCAGGCAAAGGATCTTGGGCGTCAGGCCATACTGTTTGCAGGTAGACAACTCCTGGATGTTCATCTGGATCGAACCCTCGCCCGTGATGCAGGCAATGGTCGCGTCGGGATGCGCCATCTGCACACCCATCGCGTAGGGCAAGCCCACGCCCATGGTGCCCAGGCCACCCGAATTAATCCAGCGGCGCGGCTTGGAGAAACCATAGTATTGCGCAGCCCACATCTGGTGCTGGCCAACGTCGGACGTAATGTAGGCGTCCCCACCGGTGACTTCCCATAGTTTCTGCACGACTGACTGGGGTTTGATGATCTCGGTCGAGTCGGCGAATTTCATGCACTCTTTGCCGCGCCAGACGTCGATCTGCTGCCACCACTTGGACAGCGCGTCAGCGTTGGGACGGGTTTCAGCCAACGCGACCTCATACTGGCTGATCAATTCGGCCAGCACGTCCTTGACGTTGCCCACAATGGGAACGTCGACCTTGACGCGCTTTGAAATCGACGAAGGATCGATGTCGATATGAATGATTTTGCGTGGATTCTGGGCAAAATGCTTGGGGTTGCCAATCACGCGGTCATCAAATCGGGCGCCCACCGCCACCAGTACGTCGCAATGCTGCATCGACATGTTGGCTTCGTAGGTGCCATGCATGCCAGGCATGCCAACGAACTGCTTGTCCGAGAAGGGATAGGCGCCCAGGCCCATCAGTGTGTTGGTGCAAGGCGCGCCCACCATCTTCACGAACTTGGTCAACTCAGCCGAGGCGTCGGACAAGATCGCGCCGCCACCGCTGTAGATCATCGGGCGTTCAGCCTGCAGCAGCATCTGCACGGCCTTCTTGATCTGACCCTGGTGCCCCTTGACCACTGGCGAGTAAGAGCGCAGGACCGGCTCGCCCTTGGCAGGCGTGTATTTGCAGTGCGCGACCGTGATGTCCTTGGGGATATCGACCAGCACGGGGCCGGGGCGCCCGGTGCGCGCAATATAGAAGGCGCGGCGCAGGGTCTCGGCCAGGTCCTTGACGTCGCGCACCAGGAAATTGTGCTTGACGCACGGGCGGGTGATGCCCACCGTATCGCATTCCTGGAAAGCGTCCTCACCAATGGCTGCGGTAGGAACCTGCCCGCTGATGATCACCAGCGG
>CAIJKV010000339.1 GCA_903821335.1 uncultured beta proteobacterium | reverse complement strand
TGTGCCGGGCACCACCACCCCTGAGCCGAACCCCATGTAGTTGGACTGAATGAAAGAAATCATCATGCCGTCTTCATCGGCGACTGTCAGATAAATCGTGCCACCCGTGGCGGGAAGACCCGGTGCGAAGTGCGTGGCACGAGTCGGATCGATCAGCTTGGCGCGCGAGGCCAGGTAGGCGTCGTCGAGCATCTGCGTGGGGTTGACTTCCATCGAACGCGGATCAGACACATAGCGATAGAGATCAGCCATGGCAAGTTTCATGGCTTCGATCTGGATATGCTGCGACGCGACAGAATCGACTTTCAGGCTGGCAAGATCAAAATGCTCAAGAATGCCAAGCGCCATCAGCGCCGAGATGCCCTGCCCGTTCGGCGGAATTTCATGCAACGTGTAACCGCGATAGTTCTTGGAGATGGGTGTCACCCAGTCCGGGCGGTAGTTGCGCAGGTCTTCCAACGTATGCGCGCCACCGTTGGCCCGCAGGAAGTCAATGACCTTCTCGGCCGTTTGGCCTTCATAGAGGTCACGGCCCAGGGTCGCGCCGATGCGTCGCAGCGTGTCGGCCGCGTCCTTGAAGACAAAGCGCTCGCCCACATGCGGCGCGCGACCGTTGGGCATGAAGGTTTGGGCAAAGCCGGGCTGGTCTTTCAACTCCGGCACGGCAGCGGCCCATTTTTGAGCCACCACCGGTGGCACCGCATACCCGCGTTCGGCGATTTCAATCGCCGGTTCCATCAAATCGGCAAAAGGTAACTTGCCATAGCGCGCATGCAACGCCGCCCAACCCGCGACAACGCCCGGGATGGTGATGGCGTCGACGCCCCGTTTGGGCGCGTTGGCGAACCCTTTGGCGTTCACACCATATTTGTTCTTGAAATAATCAACGTTCCAGGCTGCGGGGGCATAGCCCGACGCATTGAGCCCCTGAAGCTGCGTGCCATCCCAGACGATGGCGAACGCATCACCGCCCAAGCCACAGGATACGGGTTCGACCAGCGTGATCGTGGCAGCCGCGGCAATCGCGGCATCGACTGCGCAGCCCCCCTTGAGGAGCATGCGCAACCCCGCCTGCGCAGCAAGCGGATGCGAGGTGGACACCACATTACGGGCGAACAGCGGAATACGGATGCTCGGATAGGGATTGGACCAGTTGAAGGTTTTCATATTTTCAGGGATGCAAAACAGGTGCGTAAAAGTGAAAATGGCGCCGACACGATCAACGTGCGGCGCCCGATCAGGAAACCCTGTGAATCAGAGCGCGGAGTCTCCGCTCTCGCCAGTCCGGATACGAATGGCCTGCTCGACGCTGGAGACAAAAATCTTGCCGTCGCCGATTTTACCCGTACGCGCTGCGCGCAGAAGCGCCTCGATCACGCTGTCGACGATTTCATCGGCAATGATCATCTCGATGCGAATCTTGGGCAGAAAATCAACCACATATTCCGCACCGCGATAAAGCTCGGTGTGCCCTTTCTGACGACCAAAGCCCTTGACCTCTGTCACGGTGAGGCCGTTGACGCCGACCTCGGCAAGTGCTTCGCGCACTTCATCAAGCTTGAAGGGTTTAATGATGGCAGTGACTTGCTTCACGTTATGTCCTGTGGAGAAAATGAGCGGGAAAGTAAAAATGAACCCATTCAGAAAGATTCACGATAACCGTTAGTCAGAGGATAACGCCAATCGCGCCCGAATGCGCGATCTGTGATGCGTGGCCCGGGGGGACTTTGCCTGCGCTTGTACTCGTTGACACGAATCAGGCGAACGATCTGGTCGACCGCTTCGCGCGTGTAGCCTGCGGCCACCACCTGCGCGGCGGACTCGTTGTGTTCGACGTACCGCTCGATAATTGCATCGATGACTTCGTATTCGGGCAGGTTGTCCTGGTCGGTCTGGTCGGGGCGCAGCTCCGCCGAGGGCGGGCGGACAATGATGCGCTCGGGGATGACCTCACTGATCTGGTTGCGCCAGCGCGCCAGGCGATAAACCAGTGTCTTGGCAACGTCTTTGAGCAACGCAAAGCCACCCGCCATATCACCGTACAGGGTGCAATAGCCAGTTGATAACTCAGACTTGTTTCCTGTCGTGAGCACCAGATGCCCGAACTTGTTGGACAACGCCATCAATAACATGCCACGCACACGGGCCTGAATATTTTCTTCGGTCGTATCGGGCGCTTTGCCAGTGAACATGGGCCCGAGTGCCTGTTCGAACCCGGCTGCCAGGTCCGCGATGGCGATTTCGTCGTAACGCACACCCAGGCGGCTGACCATGTCGCGGGCATCGATCTGGGAGATATCGGCGGTGTAACGCGAGGGCATCATAACCGCTGACACCCGGTCGGCGCCCAGTGCATCCACCGCGACTGCCAGCACGACCGCCGAATCAATGCCACCCGACAAGCCCAGAATCACGGTACGAAAGCCGTTCTTGCTGACGTAGTCCCTCAGTCCGACTTTGAGTGCTTCCCAGGTCTGCCCTTCGTGGGACAAGAGCTCTGCCGACGGTTGTTCGGTGCATGCTGCTTCAGAGGAACTTACCACCTTGACTGCGCCCGAGGCATCCACGTCCACCAGACGCAGGGCTTCGTCAAAGTCGGGTAAACGCGTCACCAGTCGTGCGTCACGATCGAGTGCAAACGAAGCACCGTCGAAGACGAGTTCATCTTGTCCGCCTGCCAGGTTTGCATAAATCAGCGCGCAACCGGTGTCACGCACGCAGCGTTGCGCGACCGCAACCCGCAGGGCTTGCTTGCCATGATTGAACGGCGAGGCATTGGGCACCAGCAGCACTTGCGCACCGCTTTGTGCAGCCGCCCGCGGGGCAGCCTCAAACCAGGCGTCTTCGCAAATATTGATGCCAAAACGAACCGTGCCAACGTCAAACGTCAAGGGCGTCGTATCGGGGGTGAAATAACGCTGTTCGTCAAATACCGAGTAATTGGGAAGCTCTCGCTTGCAGTAGGTTCCGAGGATGATGCCATCGAGCAGAACCGACGCCGCGTTGCGCAGGTTGCCTTGCTGCATGGCCACATGGCCCACGACCACATGCAGGCCTTCAAGGGGCGCCAGGTCGGCGCACAATTTTTTAAGCGTGGTTTCTGTTTGATGGACAAAGGACGGACGCAGCAGCAAATCTTCGGGTGGATAGCCGGTCAGCACCAACTCTGGCGTCAGCAATACCTTGGCACCCGCTGCCTGTGCCGCGCGCGCGGCCTGCAGGACACGCCCGGCATTGCCAGCCAGATCGCCCACGCACGCGTTAATTTGCGCAATTCCCACCCTTACGGCAGCCATATTCATCCTGCTTGAATCAAGTTGTTATCAAAAAAATTATCGCACGCCCGCCCGGCGTGCGCTCCGAACTATAATTTAAAGATGATGAAAAAACCCCCTGCCCCTACCCAAAACCAGTTCGACAACAAGGCACAGGCCTGGTCGGCACGCTTTTCAGAGCCCGTCTCGGACTTGGTGAAACGCTACACCGCTTCGGTTGATTTCGACAAGCGCCTGGCGCTCTTCGACATCCAGGGGTCGCTTGCGCACGCAGAAATGCTGGCGACTGTTCAGGTTATCACCCCGCAGGATTTCGCCGATATCCGGCGCGGCATGGCCCAGATACGTGACGAAATCCTGGCCGGCCAGTTCCAGTGGCTGATTGACCTCGAAGACGTGCATCTCAATATCGAAAAACGGCTGGTTGAACTCGTCGGTGACGCGGGTAAACGCCTGCACACGGGTCGCTCACGCAACGATCAGGTCGCGACCGATATCCGCCTGTGGCTGCGCACCGAGATCGACACGCTGATCGTGTTGCTGCAACAATTCCGCCATGCGCTGGCGACCGTCGCCCTGGCCGAAGCGGGGACGATACTACCCGGTTTCACACACATGCAGGTGGCACAACCCGTGACGTTTGGGCACCATCTGCTGGCGTATGCCGAAATGTTTGGCCGCGATGCCGATCGCCTGGCCGATTGCCGCAAGCGCGTCAATGTTCTTCCGCTGGGCGCTGCGGCACTGGCCGGAACGAGTTTTCCAATTGACCGCCCCCAAGTCGCCGACTTGCTTGGTTTTGACGATGTCTGCCGCAACTCCCTTGATGCGGTCTCCGATCGTGACTTCGCGATCGAATTCTGCGCCGCGGCGGCGCTGATCATGACCCACATTTCCCGCCTTTCCGAGGAGCTGGTGATCTGGATGAGCCCACGCGTGGGCTTTATCGACCTGGCGGATCGTTTCTGCACCGGCAGCTCGATCATGCCCCAGAAAAAAAATCCAGATGTCCCTGAACTCGCCCGCGGGAAAACCGGGCGCGTGAACGGCAACCTGGTCGCCCTGCTCACGCTGATGAAAGGCCAGCCGCTGGCGTACAACAAGGACAACCAGGAAGACAAGGAAGGCCTTTTTGACAGCGCGGACACGGTACGCGACACCTTGACCATTTTCGTCGATCTGGTGGGCGGTATCCGCGTCAAGCCCGAGGCCATGCGTGCGGCCGCGCTCCAGGGGTTTGCAACCGCCACGGATCTGGCCGACTACCTCGTCAAGCGCGGCGTGCCCTTTCGCGACGCACACGAGGCCGTGGCCCACGCCGTGCGCGAATGCGAACTAAAGGGTTGCGACCTTGCCGACTTGAGTGTCGCCGAGCTGCGGCAGTTTCACGCCGCCGTCCAGGACGATGTGCATTCGGTTTTGACGCTGGAAGGCTCGGTCGCTGCGCGTGCGCATATTGGTGGCACTGCACCCGTACGCGTACGAGAGGCCGCTCAGAAAATCCTTGCGCAAACGGCCTGAACCGGCACGCAAGGAGCAAGCACGCTATTCAAATACCGCAATCGATTCCACGTGACCCGTATGCGGGAACATATTGATCACGCCAGCCGCTTTAAGCGTGTATCCGCCTTCGTTGACCAGGATCGATGCGTCTCTCGCGAGCGTAGCGGGGCTACACGACACGTACACAATGCGGGCAGGTCGCTGGTCGCCCGGCAACTGCGCCAGCGCCTGTGAAACGGCCTGGGCGCCTTCGCGCGGCGGGTCGATCAGGATGCGATCAAACTTGCCCAGACTTTGCAGCCATGGCAAATCAACCTCAAACAAATTGAGTGTCTGGAATTGCACATGATGGATGTTGGCCTGCTCAGCCGCTTGTTGGGCACGAGCAGTCAGGGGCTCGCTGCCATCGATTCCGACCACCTCGCGTGCCTGTGTCGCCAGGGGCAACGTAAAATTTCCCAGCCCACAGAACAGATCGGCCGCGCGGTCACCGGGTTGCGCGCCCAGCAGCTTGAGCGCGCGCGACACCAGCGACCGGTTGATGGCCATGTTGACCTGGGTGAAATCGGTCGGCCGGTACGGCATGCGCAAGCCAAACTCTGGCAACGTATAGGCGAGTTGGTCCTCGTGTTCGGGCACCATGGCATGAACCGTATCGGGTCCCTTGGACTGCAACCACCACTGCACGTTGTGACGCGTGGCGAACGCGCGCAGCAGGTCCTCATCTTGTTCGGTCAACGGTGCAAGGTGACGCAGTACCAGCGCCGTCACAGCGTCGCCGACCGCGACCTCGATCTGTGGCACACGATCGGGGCCCGACATGCTCTTGATCAGGGTGCGTAGCGGCAATAACAGCGCCGCCACATGCGGTGGCAGGACATGACAGGTCTGTATGTCAGCCACATAGCTGGTCTTGCGCTCGCGAAAGCCAACCAGCACTGCATCTTTCTTGGCGACCCAGCGCACCGACAAGCGTGCCCTGTAACGATAGCCCCATGACGGGCCATGCAAGGGTGGCAGCACACGTTCGGGTCTGACCGAGCCGATATGTGACAGGGCGTCTTCCAGTGCGCGCTGCTTGACGGCCACCTGCGCGGTGGGCTCAAGATGCTGCATGAGGCAGCCACCACACACCTCGAAATGCGCGCAACGCGGTGATACGCGCTGGGAAGATTCCCGAAGGATGTTCTCGACCCGCGCAATCTCGTAGGAGGGCTTTTGCCTGAGCGTACGCACGGTGACGCGCTCAGTGGGCAACGCCCCTTCGATAAAAACGACTTTCCCCTCGCGGCGCGCAATTCCACGCGCTTCGAGGTCCAGCGATTGCACTTCAAGAATTTCAGCAGACATGAACCATCCTTACGACAAGGATGGGATTGTAAGATTTATTTTGGTGGCGGGCGGCGCAACTTGCCATGACGCTCGTGCTGGGCCAACATGTAGCTCAACAGCGTTGAACGCTGCTTGGGGTTCAGAGCGTCCCAGAACTGTAGCCAAAGCGCCTGGACGTTGTCCATGCGTGTCTCCATTTCGGCGCGGGCGGTCTTGCGCATGGCGATCACCACACGTGGGTCAAAGGCATTGCCCTTGCCCATTTCCTTGCTCAGGGCATCGTATTCATTCTGCTTGGTGACCCGGTTGGCCGCCCACATCGCCTTGCGGGAATTTTGCGCGGCGTCGAGTTGGGTCTGTTGCTCTGCGGACAACGCCATTTCCCGAATTAGCAATTCAGGGAAAATTCCAACCGTGGCGGGGTCAACCACACCAATCGGTTCGGCTGGGCGAGGACCCGCGCCTGGACCCGGCAACACCGGAACAGCCACACCGCCCGATGTCCCTGCTGCGCCCGGAACCTGCGCGAAGGCGGCGGACATCGCCAGGACGAAACCCAGTCCTGCAATCAAAGGACGACTCAGATTCAAATTCATTGCTTCAATCTCCTGTTTTTCTTTACGCGTTTGAATTATGCACGTGATCACGGTGGCACCGCGCGGTCTGGGGCGATCCAGTTGTTTCAAGCCGTTTCGCCCCAGCGACCAGGCTTGCACCGGCACGAGAACGTGAACAGGCGACCGCGCCGTGCGTGAGGCTGAGCGCGAGGCTAAGCGACACGCTGAACGCGCGGCTGGGCGCAAGGCTCAGCGTGAGGCCGCGCGCGAGGCTAAATTACTTGGCGGGCAGATATTGCAGAGGATCGACCGGCGTGCCCTGGCGTCGGACTTCGAAATGCAGCCGCGTGGAAGTCGTGTCGGTCTGCCCCATTTCGGCGATTTTGGCGCCCTTCTTGACATCCTGTCCAGTTTTAACCAGCAGGATCTTGTTGTGCGCGTAGGCCGTGATGAACCCATTGTCATGGTTGACAATCACCAGGTTGCCCAGGCCACGCACGCCGTTTCCTGCGTACATGACTTTGCCGTTGGCAGCAGCTTCGATCGCGTCGCCTGGATTACCCGCGATGTCGATGCCTTTGGTGCCAGCGGTAAACCCTTGAATCACCTTGCCCTTGGCCGGCCAACCCCAGTTGATCACGCTGGCATCGACTGCGCGCGCCGGGTTGGCGTCAGGTGGCGCCGAGCCGGCAGACTGATCGAGCGGGCGTGCTTCAGGCCTGGAAGACGCCACGACGGGCGCGGCACCTGCCACCGACTGATCGGCCTTATCGGACATCTTGAGCACCTGGCCCACCCGGATCATGTTCGGATTGGACAGGTTATTGAGCCGTTTGATCGTATTTTCGTCGACACCCGTACTGCGGGCGATCTTGACCAGGGTATCACCCGGCTTGACGGTGTAGCTAGGAATGCTGGGCCCCGCCGAGGTCGTTGAGGCGCCGCTCAGGTCATTGACCGGCGCCTTGCTGCCCGACGTCCCTGCGCAACCCGTGACAAGTCCTGCGAAAGCCACCACCGCCAGGACTCTTAAACTGTTGGAAATCATGCGCCGCGAGGCGTCAGAATGATGCACCGAACGATGCTGTGCAACCTGCCCTACGAGCATAACTTTCTCCTGTTTGCTCATCCTTGTACTCCTGCTTTGAGCGGAACGAATCTTACCGCCTCGAGTTCTTGCCGGTCCCAGGCTGCCGCGCCCAGGCGCTGAATGCGGACCAGACGCTGAGCAGTCGAACCCTCGGGTGCAATCAATATGCCACCCACCGAAAGTTGCCCGAGCAGCGCCTGCGGAATGCGAATACCGGCTGCTGCCACCACAATGGCGTCAAAAGGGGCAGATCCCGGCAACCCGGCCATGCCGTCGCCAAAGGTCAACCGCACCTTGGTCAGGCGCAACGCGCGCATCTGTTCCTTAGCCATATCGTACAACCCGCGAATGCGTTCGATTGAATAGACCTGCGAAAATACTTGTGCCATGACGGCGGCCTGGTAACCACACCCGGTGCCGACCTCAAGCACGCGTGCGGGCAACCCCTGTTCACACACCGCCGCGATCATACGCGCGACCACCCAAGGCTGTGAAATGGTTTGCCCGTGCCCGATTGGCAGTGCCGCATCGTCATAAGCGCGGCTGGCAAGCGCTTCGTCGACGAACGCATGCCTGGGAATCATCTGCATGGCGGCGAGCACACGTTCGTCCACGATGCCCTGGTCACGCAGCCGCTGGATCATCGCGGCGCGCAGGCGTTCGGAATTGAGGCCGAGGTTTTCCGAGCCGCCCAGCCTGGCCGGTACGGTCTCGGTGGCGCGCGGCAAGCGCGAGGCTGAAATACGGGTGTTGCTGTTGGTCGTAGTGATACCGGCCAACCCGCGTCCGACCTTGCCTTGTGGGTCGCGCGTCGGTGACAGCAGCCGTACCGGCTTTAGTGGCCACATAGCGGACGCACCCATTCTGAAATCAGCGAAAGCTGGACATGATTCGTCAAGTCAAGGCGCAACGGCGTCACGGACACGTACCCACGCGTCACCGCATCAAAATCCGTGCCAGTCGAGGCGTCGTTGGCCTCGCCTGAGGGCCCGATCCAGTACACCGTCTCGCCATAGGGGGTCGCCGAGCGCACCACAGGCTGAGAGGGATGGCGTTTGCCCAGGCGTGTCACTTCAATTCCACGCACTGCAGCGGCGGCAAGATTAGGGAAATTAACATTGAGCAAGATCGGCTCGGCCACCGGCGCGGTCAGTTGCAAGGCAATCAGGCGCCGGGCACCGTCCACCGCGCTATCGAGATTTTCCCACCCTTTTTCGACCAGCGAAAAAGCCATGGAAGGCACGCCAAACAGGAAGCCTTCGGCCGCAGCGGCGACCGTACCGGAATACAGCGTGTCGTCGCCCATATTGGCGCCGTTGTTGATACCAGACACAATCAGGTCCGGACGTTTGTCGAGCAGGCCGGTCATGGCGACATGCACGCAGTCAGAGGGCGTGCCATTGACGTACAGAAAGCCGTTAGGCGCCTTTCGGACAGCCAGCGGGCGACTGAGGGTCAGGGAATTTGATGCGCCACTATGGTTCACCTCGGGCGCCACGACGGTGATTTCAGCCAGGTCGCGCAACGCTTCCACCAGCGCTTCGAGGCCCGGAGCGTTGTAGCCATCGTCGTTTGAAACCAGAATATGCATCGTCCACGCTATAAAAAGTCAATGTATTGCTGAGCGTGATTGTACCTGCAGGATCGTCGCCAAACGCCGAAGTTCCGGCCAAATATGGGCAGCGCGAGATAGAATGACAGCCATTCCCCCTTCACCGCTGAACATACCGATGAGCTTTTTGCCCCCCTTCCTCATGAACCCGGCCCTCGTCGTGCTGGCCTACCTGATTGGTTCGGTGCCTTTTGCTGTGGTGGTCAGCAGGCTGTATGGTTTGCAGGATCCCCGTTCCTACGGCTCAGGCAACCCCGGGGCCACCAACGTGCTGCGCTCGGGCAACAAGTCTGCCGCCGTGCTGACCTTGCTGGGCGATGCCGCCAAAGGCTGGTTCGCTGTCTGGCTGGTCGCCAAGCTGGGCGCAAGCGTCCCGGTGGTCGCGGTGGCGGCACTCGCGGTGTTCCTGGGCCACCTCTATCCTGTTTTCCTGAAGTTCAAGGGTGGCAAGGGCGTTGCGACTGCACTGGGCGTGATGATTGCGATCGAGCCGCTGATGGCAATCGCGGCCATGGCCACCTGGCTGATCATCGCAGTCTTTTTCCGGTATTCGTCACTGGCGGCAATAGTGTGTGCGATTTTTGCGCCCTTTTTCTACGTTTTTGGCGGCAATCTTGCCTGGACAGCCTACCCACCTCTGACGATCGTGCTGGTCATCATCGCCCTGTTCCTGCTTTACCGGCATCGCGCCAACATCAGCCGCCTGTTGGCAGGGACCGAGCCACGACTCGGCAGCAAGAAAAAGACCCGCTAGAGCCGGGTCTGTATCCGTCTCTATCCATGCGGGGGCGGAGCCTCTATCCATGCGGAGCCTCGACTCAGCATGCGGCGTGGCGCGCGACTACTCAGGGCGCCGTGCCAGAGGACCGCCCGTCACACTTGCGCGAGGTCCCAGCGCGGGAACACATTAAACCCGTGACCACTCGGTGTCAGGTCGGCCAGCCCGCGTGATACGCGCTGTGCGGCCGCGAACGCGATCATGGCGCCATTATCGGTACAAAATTCCAAGGGTGGAAAAAACGCCTCGGCATTCAGGCGGCGCAGCGTCACGGCCAGTTTCTCACGCAGTCGCTGGTTGGCGCCCACGCCACCGGCCACCACCAGCCGCTTGAGTCCCGTCTGCTCAAGCGCAGCGGTGGACTTGGCGACCAGGACATCCACAATCGCCGCCTGCGTCGCGGCCGCCAGGTCAGCGTGCAGGTTTTCTGCCACGACCGGTTGTGCCAGGGCATCACGCAAACGGGTCAACACCGCGGTCTTAAGACCACTGAAACTGAAATCCAGCGTATGACTATGCAACATGGGGCGCGGCAGCGCAATACGCTGCGCGTCTCCCTGTTGGGCAAGTGTTGCCAGGGCCGGGCCACCGGGATACCCCAGCCCCAACAGCTTGGCAGTCTTATCGAAC
Organism: uncultured beta proteobacterium; assembly: GCA_903821335.1. Taxonomy (GTDB): domain Bacteria; phylum Pseudomonadota; class Gammaproteobacteria; order Burkholderiales; family Burkholderiaceae_B; genus Zwartia. Next base: position 87,159 of record CAIJKV010000339.1, on the reverse strand, counting down.
GCTTCACCAGCCGCATCGTCGAGCGTCTCACCCAGCAGCGTGTACTGCCCGACATCGTCGACACGCATCAACTGCGTGTGGCCGCCTGACACCAACAGCGCCACGAAGGGGAATTCCGGGCATGGGGTGGCCAGACGCGGCGACAGCAGGTGACCTTCGAGGTGGTGAATCGGAATGGCTGGCAGCTCAAGCGACCACGCCATCGACTGGGCGACACTCGCCCCGACCAGCAGCGCCCCCGCCAGACCGGGACCCGCTGTATAGGCAATGGCCCCGATATCGTTCAGCGTGAGTCCGGCCTGGGCAAGTACCTGCCTGGTCAGCGGAATGACCCGGCGCACGTGGTCGCGCGACGCGAGTTCAGGCACGACACCGCCGTAGGCCGCGTGCATGGCAACTTGCGTGTGCAGGCTATGCGCGAGCAGGCCGCGTTCGGTGCAGACCGCCGCGACACCCGTTTCGTCGCACGAGCTTTCAAAACCAAGGATGATCATTGCGCGATTCTACCCGGGCATGTCCGGCTTCAGGCGTCGATCCCGCGCGATGACAAGTACTCTTCATACGTTCCGCGATAGTCATTGACCTCGCCGCCCGCCTGGATTTCCCAGATGCGCGTCGCCAGCGTCGAGACGAACTCACGGTCGTGCGAGACGAAGATCAGCGTGCCGGCGTATTTTTCGAGGGCCAGCTGCAGCGATTCAATCGACTCCATGTCCAGGTGATTGGTCGGCTCATCCATCAACATCACGTTGTGCCGACCCAGCATGAGGCGACCAAACGTCATGCGGTTTTTCTCACCGCCCGACAGAACCGGAGGCGCCTTGGGCAAATCATCAGCGGAAAAAAGCAGACGCCCGAGCACGGAACGGATCGACTGGTCATCGTCGCCCTGTTGCCGGTACGAAATCATCCAGTCAAACAGATTGATGTCAGTCTGGGTGAACTGGTCCGACACGTCTTGTGCCATATAGCCGGCGTCGGCGTTTTCGGACCACTTGACGGTGCCGCGATCGGGCGCCAGGTCACCCGCCAGCATGCGTAGCAGTGTCGTCTTTCCGCCACCGTTGGCACCGATGATGGCAATTTTTTCACCCCCCTCGACCATCGCGGAGTATGGGCGGATGACCGGTCCGTCAAAGGCCTTCTGAATATGCTCGATCGTGACGGCCTGGCGGTGCATGACCTTGTTCTGCTCAAAGCGGATAAACGGGTTCTGACGCGACGACGGCTTGACCTCGACCTGGCTGGCCTTGAGGCGATCAATCTGTTTAAGACGCGAAGTCGCTTGGCGCGCCTTCGATTTGTTGGCCGAAAAGCGTCGCACAAAGTCCTGTAACTCCGTGACACGCTCTTTTGCCTTGTTGTTGGCATTCGACACGCGCTCGCGCGCCTGCGTGGACGCCAGCATGTAGTCATCGTAATTGCCGGGGTATACGCGCAACTCACGAAAGTCGAGGTCAGCCATGTGGGTGCAGACCTGGTTGAGGAAGTGCCGGTCATGGCTGATGATGATCATGGTGCTTTGATAACCGTTGAGCACGGTTTCCAGCCAACGGATCGTATTGATATCGAGGTTGTTGGTGGGCTCGTCAAGCAACAGGACGTCCGGGTTCGAAAACAGTGCCTGTGCCAGCAAGACGCGCAGCTTCCAGCCCGGGGCGATTTCACGCATGGGCAACTGGTGCTGCTCGACCGGAAATTCCAACCCGAGCAACAGTTCGCCAGCGCGCGCCTCTGCGGTGTAGCCGTCGTACTCGGCGAACTTGGCCTCAAGGTCGGCCGCCGCCATGTAGTCCTCATCCGTGGCTTGCGGGTTGGCGTAGATCGCGTCGCGGGTGGACATGGCGTCCCACATTTCCTCGTGGCCCATCAGCACGACATCAAGGACCCGCAGGTCCTCGAACGCGAATTGATCCTGGCGCAATTTACCCATGCGCAGACCCGGCTCGAGGAAAACATTACCCGCCGTGGAGTCAAGATCGCCACCAATGATCTTCATCAGAGTCGACTTGCCCGAGCCATTGGCACCGATCAGGCCGTAGCGATTTCCTTCACCGAATTTAACGTTGACGTTTTCAAAAAGAGGCTTGGGTCCGAACTGAATTGTGAGGTTTGATGCGGTTATCACGGTATGCCGATTGTGTAAATACTGGGGTTACATCTAGATAGATAAGCTTTTAGTGTAACAACTGGTCAATTTCGATATTTTTCGATGCCCTCTCCCTATCATGTTCTTCAGGCGCCGGACATCTCACGGCGCCATGATTTTTTGGAGGAACATTATCTTGGAAACAGTGACACATTTATTCAATACGCTGGGCGGTTATGTCTGGGGGCCCGTGATGCTTGCACTACTGGCCGGCACGGGGGTGTACCTCTCCGTACGCCTTGGCTTCCTGCAGTTTTCCCTGCTGCCCTATGCGTTTAAGCTGGCCTTTTCCCGAAAACAGGACAACAGCTCGCCTGGCGACATCTCACAGTTCCAGGCCCTGATGACCGCGCTGGCAGGCACGATCGGCACGGGCAATATCGCCGGTGTGGCCACGGCGGTCGTGCTGGGTGGCCCGGGCGCCATCTTCTGGATGTGGATCACGGCCTTCGTCGGCATGATGACTAAATATGCAGAAGGCCTGCTCGCCGTCAAATATCGTGTCACGGATGAAGACGGCAAAATGTCCGGCGGACCGATGTACTACATCGAACGCGGCCTCAACATGAAGTGGCTGGCCTGCGCCTTCGCCTTTTTTGGCATGATCGCCGCGCTCGGCACGGGTTGCTCGGTGCAATCCAATTCGGTGGCGCACTCGATGACGACGAGTTTTGGCGTGCCCGGCTGGCTCACTGGCGTGGTGCTGACTGCGGGCACGGCCCTGGTCGTTCTTGGCGGTATCAAAAGCATCGCCCGTGCCGCCTCGGTGATCGTACCCATCATGGCCGTCTTCTATGTGCTCGGCGGACTGGGCATCATCCTCAGCCACCTGGATCTGCTCTTGCCCGCGTTGTCGCTGATCTTCACCGATGCATTCACCGGTCAGGCCGTTGCCGGTGGCGCAGTCGGCACGGTGATCCGGTTCGGCGTGGCGCGCGGCGTATTTTCCAACGAAGCCGGACTGGGCTCTGCACCCATCGCCGCCGCGGCGGCGAAAACCAGCGTGCCGGCAAAACAGGCGCTGGTGTCCATGACAGGCACCTTCCTCGACACGATCATCGTCTGCACCATTACCGGCGTGGTACTGGTGATGGGTGGGTCCTACACAGATGGCACCACCGGGGCCGCCCTGACGACCCAGACCTTCGACGCACTGCTGCCAGGTCCGGGCGGCTGGATCGTCACCATCGGCCTGATCTTTTTTTCCTACTCGACGATCCTGGGCTGGAGCTACTACGGCGAGAAATGCGCCCAGTACCTGTTCGGCAAACGCAGCATCACGCCGTACCGAACCATTTACATCGCCTTCGTCATGCTGGGCACGATTGCGTCACTGGACCTCGTCTGGGCCGTGTCTGATGTGTTCAACGGCATGATGGCGCTGCCCAACCTGATCGGAATCCTGCTCCTGTCGGGCGTGGTCATCAGCGAAACGCAGTCCTTTCGAGCGGCTCGCCGCCTGAATCCGGACCTGTAACAACAGTGTTTCAACCGGATGGCCTGTTTTATTTCAGGTTATCCGTTGATCATGATTTTTGTCCGGAGATTCGATGTCCTGTGGTGGCACATGACTTCAACTTTTGACAAAAATCGCTAACGTGCATTGATTTAGATGACAAAACATAGAGTAAACCCTCGGGGAAATCAGCGCCGATATCGTTAGAATGGCGGCTCACAACTGACACAGGTTGGCTCAGGAGCAAACATGACAATGACCCACAAACTTTTAGCCGTCGTGGCGGCCTGCACACTGGCATCGGGTGCTACGTATGCGCAGGACACGATCAAAATTGGCGTGATTGGCCCCTTCACAGGTGGCTCGTCCTCAATGGGCGTCAGCATGCGCGACGGCGTGCGTCTGGCCACCAAGGAAATCAATGCCTCCGGTGGCGTGCTCGGTAAGAAAATCGAGTTAGTCGAACGTGATGACGAAGCAAAAAATGAACGCGGCGTGCAAATCGCCCAGGAATTTATCAACAAGACCAAGGTGGTCGCTGCAGTCGGCTACATCAACACCGGCGTGGCACTGGCTTCGCAGCGTTTCTTCCAGGAAGCCAAGATTCCTGTCATGAACAACGTCGCCACCGGCTCGCTGATCACGCACCAGTTTGAGAAAGAACCTGAAAACTACGTTTTCCGGACTGCCGCTGCCGACAATATCCAGGCACCCATGATCGTTGAAGAGGCCGTGACCCGTCGTGGCTTCAAGAAAGTTGCCATTCTGGCCGACTCAACCGCCTATGGCGACCTGGGTCGCAAGGACCTGACCGCTGCACTGGCAGCCAAAGGCATCACACCGGTTGCCGATGAAAAGTTCAACATCAAGGATGTGGACATGACGCCGCAACTGCTCAAGGCCAAGGAAGCCGGCGCAGACGTGATCCTGACCTACGCCATCGGCCCTGAACTCGCACAGGTTGCCAACGGTATGGCCAAACTGGGCTGGAAAAAGCCCATGATCGGCAGCTGGACGTTGTCAATGGCTAACTTCATTGACACGGCTGGCAAGAACGGTGATGGCGCCACCATGCCACAAACCTTTATTCAAGACCCTGCAACGCCAAAGCGCAAGGCGTTCATCGAAGCCTACCTGGCTCAGTTCAAGCCCAAGAACGGTCGTATCGACTCGCCCGTGTCTGCTGCGCAAGGTTACGACTCGATCTACCTGCTTGCTGCTGCCATGAAGCAGGCTGGCACGACCGACGGCCCCAAGGTGCGCGAAGCACTCGAAAACCTGGATGCCAAGGTTGACGGAGTCGTCACGGTCTATGACAAGCCCTTCACCAAGACCGACCATGAGGCAATCACTTCAAACATCCCCGTGATGGGCGAAGTCAAGGCTGCCAAAGTCGGCTACGCCAATCCTGACGATGCAAAAGCGGCTTCACAAGTGCGTGTCAAGAAGGCTCAGTAAGCAATGTAAGAGAAGATTGACTGTATCTGGTTCACCAAAAACGCCGCGCGAAATAGTGCGGCGTTTTTTAATGGCCAGCCAGATAGCAGCTGTCTGAAATCACTGTAACAATTTAATTATCCTAGGGACCTTCCTATGGAAATCCTGCTCCAACTGGTTTTTAGTGGCATCTCGCTTGGGATGATTTACGCGGTGATCGCGTTTGGTTACCAACTGACTTTTGCCACCTCAGGCACCCTGAACTTTGGTCAGGGCGAAGCCTTGATGCTCGGTGCGATGGTCGGTCTGATGCTGGTTGACGCCTTCGGTCTGAACTACTGGCTCATGATCCCGGTCGTCTGCCTGTTTGGCGCCTTGCAAGGCGGCCTGGTCGAACTCATCGGCGTGCGCCCGGCAATCAAGATCAAGTCTGAATTTGGCTGGATCATGTCCACCATCGCGCTGGGTATTATTTTCAAGAACGTCGCCGAAAACCTCTGGGGTCGCGACGACATGAAGTTCCCATCCCCCATTGACGACGACCCGATCAAACTACTGGGCGCCAATGTGCTGCCCATGGAACTCGTTGTGGTGGCCGGTGCGCTGGCGATGATGTTGCTGGTTGAACTGTTTAACCGCAAGAGCATCTACGGCAAAGCCGTGGTTGCCACGTCCAATGATCGCGACGCAGCGGGCCTGATGGGTATCAACACCAGCCTGGTGATCACGTTTTCCTACGCACTTTCGTCGCTGACGGCAGCGTTTGCTGGTGTACTGATTGCCCCACTCACGCTGACTGGCGCCACGATGGGTTCGGCCCTTGGCCTCAAGGCCTTTGCCGTGGCCATTATCGGCGGCCTGTCGAGCGGCATGGGCATCATCGTGGGCGGCCTGATTCTGGGTATTGCCGAAACCACGACGGGTTTCTACCTTTCCACTGGCTACAAAGATGTACCTGGCCTGATTCTCTTGCTATTGGTCCTGGCGATGAAGCCGGCCGGACTCTTTGGCAAAACAGCGATCAAGAAGGTCTGATCCCATGAAAACTAAAACCATTCTGCTGATCGCCGCGATTATCGCGCTGTTCGGATTCCCACTCGTCGTTGAAAACCCCTATTACATCCACCTTGTTGAAACGATCCTCATCTATGCCGTGCTGCTGTTCGGCCTGGATATTGTCGTGGGCTATACCGGGCAAGTCTCCCTGGGTCATGCGGGTCTGTTCGGTATCGGCTCGTATGTGGCCGGTGTGCTGTTCATGAAGCTCGGCATGCCCTTCTGGGTAACGGTGCCCGCCTCCATCGCGGTCACCGCCCTCTTTGGCGGCTTACTTGCCTTACCGGCACTCAAAGTGATTGGTCCTTACCTGGCCATGGTCACGCTGGCCTTTGGCACCATCATCCAGATCCTGATCAACGAAATGAGCTTCCTGACCGAAGGGCCGGTCGGGATCAAAATACCGAAGCCTTCCTTTTTTGGTCATGTCACCAACGAGAATGAGTACTACTGGATTGTGTGCGTGTTGATGCTGCTGAGCCTGCTGGTGGTCCACCGCATTCTCAAGTCACACCTTGGGCGCGCGTTCGAAGCACTGCGCGACAGTCCCGTCGCCTGCGACTGCATGGGCGTATCGGTCTACCGCTACAAGGTCTATGCCTTTGTCATCAGTGCCGGTTTTGCCGGTCTGGCGGGGTGCATGTATTCCTACTCAGAGCAATATATTTCGCCTAACACCTATGTGATCGAACTCAGCATCCTGTTCTTGCTGGCCATCATCATGGGCGGACGCAAGTCGCGCATTGGCGCAATCCTCGGTTCAACCATCATCGTGATGTTGCCCAAGTTGCTCGACGACATTGAGCTCTTTCGCACCGTGGCGGTCATTCTGGCCGTGGTGTTCATCATTCTGTCGGTCATCTCCCTGGTCAAGAAACTGACGACCTGGCAAAAGGTGTCCGTGCCACTGGCCGGGATCATCGGTCTGGCGGCATTTTCTTTCTGGCTCGAAAACATTACCGACTGGCGCCTGACGATTTTTGGCTTCATGATTCTGCTGGTGGTCTATTACCTGCAGGACGGCATTGTCGGCTTTGTCCGCAACTACTACGCCTCGCTGACAGGCAAGTCGGCAGCCGCAGCACAGGCCGCCGCCGAGCTTCTTGAGATCAAACCCACCAGAGAAGACGTCATCAGCCTGGCCAACCGCGAGCAAAAGGAAGGCACGCTGCTCAACGTCAAGTCGGTCCTGATGCAATTCGGTGGCTTGAAGGCACTGAACAAAGTCGATCTGGTCATTGAACGTGGCACGATCCATGGCCTGATTGGTCCGAACGGTTCAGGCAAGAGCACCATGATGAACGTGCTGACCGGCATCTACGTGCCAACCGCCGGCGACGTGGTCTATGCCAACAAAAGCGTGGTGGGCAAGACCTCGTCCGAGATCGCGTTGTCGGGCATTGCGCGTACGTTCCAGAACGTCCAGTTGTTTGGTGAAATGACTGCGCTGGAAAACATTCTGGTGGGTCTGCATCACGCCTTTGCGTCCAATCTCCTGGATGTGTCGCTGCACCTGCACAAGTACACACAAGAGGAAGCGCGCGCACGTGAACGCGCACTCGGTTTGCTGCGGTTCGTCGGTCTGGACAAACTGGCCAACGAAGAGGCACGCAACCTGCCCTATGGCAAACAGCGCATGCTTGAAATTGCCCGCGCCCTGGCGCTTGATCCAAACCTGTTGTTGCTTGATGAGCCCGCTGCCGGCCTGACTGCCCCGGACATCAAGGATCTGCTGGTCATCATCCAGAAAATCCGTGAGCATGGCATCACCATCATCCTGATCGAACACCACATGGATGTCGTGATGGCAGCCTGCGACACGGTCTCGGTACTGGATTTTGGCCAGAAAATTGCCGAAGGCAAGCCCGCGCAAGTCCAGGCTGACGAAAAAGTCATCGAAGCTTACCTAGGCGGACAGCCCGCTTGATGCGGCGCGCCGAGATCAGGAAATAACATGTTATCAATCAAAAATCTCGAAGCTGGGTACGGCAAAGTCAAGGTTCTTCACGGGATCAGTATTGACGTTCCCAAAAGTCAGGTCGTGACGTTGATCGGCTCGAATGGCGCGGGGAAAACCACCACCATGCGCGCGGTCACGGGCATGATCAAGCCGACTGCCGGCGAAACGACACTGGCTGGCAAACGCATTGATGGCCAGGACTCTTACGCCATTGCCCGTCTGGGGCTGGCGCACTCTCCGGAAGGCCGCAAGGTGTTCTCGACCATGTCCGTCACCGACAACTTGTTGCTGGGTGCTTTCCCGCGCCTCACGCACCATCGGGCACGCGGCGACGTCAGCGGCGACCTTGAACGCGCGATGGAACTGTTCCCACGACTCAAGGAGCGTCGCAACCAACTGGCCGGCACGTTGTCAGGTGGAGAGCAACAGATGCTCGCCATGGCGCGTGCCATCATGTTGAATCCTGAAATCATCTTGCTCGACGAACCTTCGATGGGCCTGGCACCCATACTGGTCGAAGAGGTGTTCAAGATTATCTCTCGCCTGAAGTCCGAAGGGGTGACCATGCTGCTGGTCGAGCAGTTTGCAGCCGCCGCCCTGAACGTGGCCGACTACGGTTATGTGCTGGAAAATGGCCGGATCACCGCACACGGGCCCGCTGAAAAGCTCAAGAATGATCCCGCCGTCAAGGCGGCGTATCTGGGCGGCAGTCACTAAGCAGCACGAACGTTAGTGCTGACTGATCGTTCGCGCTGACTGATCGTTCGTGCTGATGTTTCGTTCGCGCTGATGTTTCGTTCGCGCTGATGTTTCATTCGTGCTGCTGTTCAGTTAGTGCTGATGTTCATCCAGCACCAGATGCGCCATCCCCTTCTCGGTCGCGACACCAATTTTCGCACCGACTGGCAGGGTCGCTTTCATTACGGTATGCCCATACGGCAAGCCCGTGATGACCGGAATGCCCACTGACTTGCGAATATAGGCGATGGCCGCAGACAGGTCGTAGCCTGCATCGTGCGCGGCCAACCGATATTCGGTAAAGCCGCCGAGCAGCAGCGCTTTCTGTTTGCCAAGGATGCCGGCCTGCGCGAGTTGACTGAGCATTCGCTCGACACGGTACGGGTGCTCGCCCACGTCTTCCACAAAGAGGATGCCGCCTTTGATGGCTGGCATGTATGGGGTACCGATCAGCGACGTGATCATGGTAAGGTTGCCCCCCCAAAGCACACCGCGGCAATCCACCGCATCAGCATCTTGTGTTTCGAAACTCAATATTTCGAGTTCACCGCGCATACTTTCGCCAAATATTTCAGCGGTCAGTATTTCGGCTTTCTTGCCACCGAAGTCAAAACAGGCGGTTGGGCCCGCATAGCTGACTGCTCCGGTCTTGGCGAGCAGCGCCAGGCTAAAAGCCGTAAAGTCGCTTTGGCCCACGAAACGCTTGCCAGAGTCCGCCATGGCGTTCCAGTCAATCTGCGGCAACAAGCGCGTGAGCCCATACCCCCCGCGTGAGGCCATGACAATCGGCAATTTCTGTTTGATCGCGCGGCCAAAGGCGGCGAGGCGCTGCACATCTGTCCCGGCAAAGCGCTGCGACTGGGCGAGTGCCGTGCGGTCGACCGCCACCTTGAACCCCATCTTGTTCAGGCGTTGCGTGGCGCGTGTGATGGACTCGGGATCAGCGACCGCGCTGGAAGGCGAGAAAATGTAGATGCCGCTGGCATCGGGAAATACTGAGTGATGATGATCATGCTTGGTCAAGATGAGAATCCTTGTGACGACGTCGTCTGAAAAATGTACGCAGGATATCGCCGCATGCCAGCTCCAGCACGCCGCCCGATACCACGGTCTGGTGGTTGAGTCGATGCTCGTCGACGAGATTGATCACGCTTCCACAGGCACCTGTTTTAGGGTCAGACGCCCCGAACACGACACGCGCCAGCCTTGCATGTAGCATGGCGCCCAGGCACATGACGCAGGGCTCAAGCGTCACGTACACCGTGGCGCCGGGCAGTCTGTAATTTTCCAGTGCCAGTGCGGCGCGCCGCAGCGCGACGATCTCGGCATGCGCGGTCGGATCATGATCGGTAATGGTGCGATTAAAGCCCGTCGCGATCACCGCGCCGTCAGCCCCGACCACGACCGCACCGACCGGCACTTCTCCGAGTTGTTCAGCCAGCGCGGCCTGTGCCAGCGCCAGCTGCATCAGGGCTTCATCCACGGTACACGCGCGATTTGAGGGCCACGCGACTCGCCAGGCTGGTGAGCGCTTCTTCCAGCCATTGATACAACTCGGCGTCATCGTCATAGCGCGCCTGGTTCAGGTTCGACACCCGTCCATCCTCGATGAACCCCCAGGCGCGGCTGCGTTTGTCACGATGTTTGGGGTCCCAGACGCCGAACGCAAAACCGCCGGCGCTTCGAATCAGTGAAAAACATGGAATATCCGTATAGCCGTCCCCGACGAACACCATCTGGTCGAACGGTACCCGCAGCCGGTCCTCGGCAACCTTGCGGTTCACCTCAAAGGGCTTGCCCTGGTACGCCGGCCCGACAATACCTTTCTGGATATGGAACAGATAGCGTGTCTTGTCGGTAAAACTGACAATGCGACGCGGGAAGGTGATGCCGCCCGTGTCATCGTAGACAAACTCCGAGGCCCAGATATCGGTGAATTCGTGTGCGATGCGTGTATGGCGAACCACATCGCCGATACCGCTTGAAATCAGGTAAAACTCAAGCTGCACCTGCGGCTGTGCCTTGCGCACCTGCTGGCGCAAGCGTTCAAACAAGGTGTCGACCCCTGCATGCAGGGGTAGCGTCGCGCCCCAGTTCATCAGTTGCGCCTGGGTGATCGCGTCGCGCCCGCGCGCGCGTGAAAGCTGGATCATTTCATGCAGGTACGCCGGGACCGGATCCCAGTCCTGCTTGAGCAGCGGGTCAACCCGCCTGGTCCAGAAGTCGTGCGTATCAACGCCGATACTCTCCAGGAAGCCCGAGGTGCTATCAGGGGCCAGTGTGTCATCAAAGTCAAATACCAGGGCAATCACATCGGACATCGTGTCAACCCGCCTGTTGTGGATGTCCAGATTGTAGCGACCATCCCGGCATTATTCCTTGATGCCAAGCTCCTTGATGATCTGACCCCATTTCTTGCCGTCCCGGTCCATATAACCCTGCACCTCGGCAGGCGACGACACCTTGAGCATCACGCCCTTTTTGGCCAGATCTTCTGCCAGCACGCGGTCGGCCCCCACTTTCTGCATCGCCGTCTGTAGCGTATTGAGCACAGTCGGTGGAGTTTTGGCAGGTGCGAGCAACGCCAGCCAGAATTCAGCGTCAAACCCCTGGGTGCCTGTCGCCTCGTCTACCGTTGGCAGCTCTGGTAGCGTGCTCACCCGCTGGGCGGAGGTCACGGCAATGCCTTGCGTCCTGCCAGCCTGGATAAAGGGCATGGCTTCGTTGGTGGCTGAAAACATCATCTGGATGCGCCCGCCTATCAGGTCCTGGGCAGCTGGTGAGCCACCTTTGTAATGAATGACAGCCATTTTCAGGTCAAAGGCCTTCATGAAATATTCGGCTGCCAGGTGATTGATCGAGCCCATTCCCGAAGTCCCGATGGCAAACTTGTCCGGATTGGCCCGAACCCGCGCCAGCAATTCAGCCATGTTGTTTACATTCAGTTCCTTGTTGGTCTGCAGAACAAAGGCAGAGGTGATCATCATCGAGATCGGCGCAAAATCCCTCTGCGGGTCGTATTCGACTTTTCCCTGCAAGGTCGGATTGATCACCACTGAAACAGGCGCGGCATATAGGGTGTAGCCATCGGCAGGCGCGCGTGCGACCAGGTTGCTGGCCAATGTGGATGCTGCTCCTGCCTTGTTTTCAATGATGATGGTCTGATTCAGTTCGCGACCGAGCCGCTCGGCAATTGCCCGGCTTGAATTGTCACTGACGCCACCGGGGGGGTATGGCACGACAAGACGTATCGCCTTGCCTGGGTAGGCGTCCTGGGCCTGTGCGCTGCCCAGGCCGGCGACCAGCACCACGCTCGCCAAGGCAATACCGGACAGGCCGGAATTTCGTAGCCACAGTCGAAATTTCGAGCCTTTGTTGATGGACATCATCATTTGTCTCCTGATGTTTTTTTATATTTCATCAAACTATATTTTTTTAAAATTTGTTTCTAAAACACCAAGGCGAGCGCAACGTCACTCGATCACTGGAACCGGTTGATACCACGGCACGTCGCCGCGTTCACCGTAGCGGCGCACGCGCAAGTTCGCCTGCTCGCCGTGTCCGGCAAAATTTTCCATATGGCACAGTCGTGAACAATACTCGCCGATCATCGCCGACGCCGCATCGGTGGTTACGCGCTGATAGGTACAGGTTTTCAGAAATTTCCCGACCCATAACCCGCCTGTAAATCTTGCACTGCGCTTGGTCGGCAACGTGTGGTTGGTCCCGATTACCTTGTCGCCAAAACTGACGTTGGTCCGGGGGCCTAGAAAGAGCGCGCCAAAATTGCTCAGCCCATTCAGGAACACATCCGGATCGCGTGTCAGCACTTGCACGTGTTCAAAGGCCAGCGCGTCGGCCGTGGCAATCATCTCGTCTATGGTGTCGCACACAATGATTTCACCGTGTTCCGCCCACGAGACGCGTGCGATCTCGGCAGTCGGCAAGATCGCCAGCTGACGCTCGAGCTCAACGAGGGTGGCCCGCGCGAGTGATTCGCTGTTGGTCAACAAAATCGCCGGAGATGTCGGCCCATGTTCAGCCTGGCCCAGCAGGTCAACCGCGCACATTTCCGCATCGACTGAATCATCGGCAATGATCAGCGTTTCAGTCGGCCCGGCAAAAAGATCAATGCCCACACGACCAAACAGTTGGCGCTTGGCCTCGGCCACGAACATGTTGCCGGGTCCTACCAGCATGTCGACGGCCTGAATTGATTCTGTGCCCAGTGCCATGGCGCCGACCGCCTGGATGCCGCCCAGCACCAGGATTTCGTCCGCACCCGCAAAATGCATGGCCGTGACGATGGCAGGATGCGGTGCACCCTGATAAGGAGGCGCGGTCGACACAATGCGCTTGACGCCCGCGACCTTGGCAGTCAGCACACTCATATGCGCCGAGGCGATCATCGGATACTTACCGCCAGGCACATAGCACCCCACGGCGTTGACGGGAATATGTTTGTGTCCAAGCACGACACCTGGCAGGGTCTCGACTTCGACGTCCTGCATGGAGGCACGCTGGATTTGCGCAAACCGGCGAATCTGACTCTGCGCAAACTTGATGTCTTCGATTTCACGCGGCGACAACTGTTTGACTGCGCGTTCGATATCCGCCTGACTCAGGCGAAACTGGCTGGGTTCCCAGTGATCAAACTTGGCTGAAAGCTCACGTACGGCTTGATCGCCTCGCTTTTCTATATCAAGCAACAGGGCCTCGACTGTCGCACGAACGACTGCATCCGCTTGGGCGACTTGCGCAGCATCCTTGCCGCGTTTCAGATAGCGTACAGACATTCACTTTCTCCGTTTGCAAGCGATTGCAATTGAATACAAAAAAAACCAACACCATCGCGTTGAGTTTAGCCGACGGCGTGATGCGTCTGAGGAATCACCAAATCCGCCGATTCTTTGCCTACCCACTTCAGACATTCACGGGTGCGGTCAATACAACCACCGTTGGCGTAGATACCGGACGGATCACGCAAGCGCATCATTTTTTCCAGTATCCATGCGCGTTCCTCCGGGCAGTCCAGGGTGGCCTTGACATGGCGCGAGACCGCCACTTCGTCGATGGTGAGCCGGCCATCGGGGTCAAGCACCAACGCATTACGCCAGTGATAGATTTCCAGGCACTTGGTCGCCAGCGTAAAGGGTGCCAGGTTGTTCCAGAAATTATTGAATTGCCCCGCGCCAAGGTAGTAAACCCAAGAGCCCTCATAGCCCCTCACATCGGAAGACCGTTCGTCGGGATTCTTGAACCAGACACGATCTCCCGGAACGTAAAATGTGGGTGGCAAGGGATGTTCAGGCGAACCATATTCGCGCGTGAACACGCGATGGAACTCCTCGGACATGATGGCGTGGCTGCGCCACCGTTGCTCGATCTGTGCAAGCAATTGCGGATGATGTTCACGCAACTCAAGCGCGAGCGCGAGCAACATCACATACTCGGACGCGCGATAGCAGGAAAAGGTATAGGTACGACCAGACAGCGCTGGCTGGGTCGTCTTGACGAGCGCGTCAATCAGCGCCACGTCCGGTAAGAGTGTAAAACTGGTTTCTGGATGATAGGCCCAGCAATCCTGGGGGCGTTCAAGCCCTTCAGTATTGAAAGACAATTCGGCATAACGTGCCGCCATCGCGGTATAGCGACGCATCCGGATACTGGCCTGGAGTTCGTCTACGCTGGGATAGGTCAAGGCCGTCGGGGACCTGGACATGCTCAGGACAATTTCGGCGTCGAGATCAACACCACGATTCCTGCTGTCAAGACCGAACGCTGCGGCCAGTCCGGTCGTATCGTGGTCGGGCGTCAAGGCCTCCAGACTTGGAGCGCTCGATACCTGCAACAGCAACTGCCCGCCCACCTGATGCCCTGAAATATTCAGGTAAGCTAGAACGCTGAGACCGTCCAGCCAGCCACGCAAGGCTTGCACACCTCGCAGGCGTGCCGATTCGCTGTCGTACGACAGAAAAACCCCGCCCAGATGCTCAATTTCCCGCGTGAATGAAGAATACATGTCCAGTCGGTTCAAAGTGCCAAGAATTCTTTGTAACAAGTTTCTTTAACGAGTGTCTATTGTAGTAAACGCCCAATGTCCAGCCCAGAGATCCACCCCAGTCAGTCCATCGATCTGCTTAAAGCGTTGCATATCCTCACGCGCGACGGAAAGTTGAATCAGGACAGCCGTCGGAAACTGAAGCAGGTTTACCATTTGTTTCAATTTATCGAACCACTATTGAAACAAATTGCTGAGACCCATCCAGATTTCACCGTGGTCGATCACGGTGCCGGCAAATCGTATCTCGGATTTATTATGGTGGATCTGTTTTTGCGTCACCATGCCAGGCTGGCCACCATGATCGGAATCGAGACACGCGCCGAGCTGGTGGAACGTTCCGAGCAACTCGCCCGCGAACTGGGTTTCTCACAGATGAAGTTCATGCACTTGTCCGCAGCCGATTCCATCACGTCGCCCGAACTGCCCGCACAGGTGCAAATGGTGACTGCCCTGCACGCCTGCAATACCGCCACCGACGATGCCATCCGGTTCGGGCTGGCCAAACATGCACGTTTCATGGTGCTGGTGCCCTGCTGCCAGGCCGAGGTCGCGTCGGTGCTGCGCAAACATAAGTCCACGCAACTCAAGGACCCCATTGCCGAAATCTGGCGTCACCCACTGCACACGCGCGAGTTCGGCAGCCAGGTGACCAACGCCCTGCGCTGCCTGCAGCTCGAGGCACATGGCTATCGCGTGACCGTGACGGAATTGGTCGGCTGGGAACATTCCATGAAAAATGAACTGATCATCGCGCAGCGCATCGGCCCGCCCAAACGCCAGGCAGTTGAACGCCTGTTGGCCTTGCTTGACCGACTGGGTTTACAAGCGCTGCACACGCGATTTTTCGCCCCCCCACTGCCGCCCATCCAGGCAGCTTAACCAGCCAGGCTCAACCCACAGGATCGTGACATGCGACTATTGATTGCCGGCTGCGGCGACTTGGGCCAGCGCGTGGCACAAGGTGTTCTCGACCACCCGGCCGACCAGGTCTGGGGGCTGCGGCGACACCCCGTCCAGAACGCGGACCCGGATCGCATACACTGGGTCACTGCCGATTTGTTGCGACCAGAAACGTTACAGAACATTGCGCCAGACATCACGCACGTGTTGTTTGCCGCCACACCCGACGCTCGCGACGAGCAGGGCTATCGCGATCTCTATTTGCATGGGTTGCAGCACCTCGTCCAGGCGGTGCGCTCACCTGTGCTGGAACGTGTGGTGTTCATCTCGTCGACCGCCGTCTACGGTGATCATGGCGATGCATGGGTGGACGAAAACACCCTTGCTGCACCCTCTGGCTTTAATGGTCGCGTCATGCTCGAGGCCGAGCAATGGCTCGAACAGTCTGGACTTGATTCAACCGGTTCGATGTCAACAGTCAGCCTGCGGCTATCTGGAATTTATGGCCCGGGTCGCACTTATTTGCTCGACCGATTGCGCCGGGGCATGGCCCGCGCGCCTGCCGAGGGGGTGCACTGGGCCAACCGGATACACATCGACGATGCAGCGGCCGCGGTCGTGCATATTTTGCGCATGCCATGCCCGCAGACACTGTACCTCGTCACGGACGACACGCCTCTGCCGATGCGAACGCTCTATGAAGCTCTGGCGAGGCTGGCGGGTGGGCCCGTCCCTGCGTTGGGTCCGGTGCCAGCAGCGGTCAGCAGCAAGCGATTGAACAACGCCAGGCTGCGCGCCACCGGTTTGGACCTGCGCTGGCCCGACAGCCGTGCCGGCCACGCAGCACTCATCTTGGCAGACGACCAACCCGCCGCCCCGCAGTCAGGCAATCAGGCGTCAGGGTAGCTGACCGCCAGGACATCAAGTTCTTCAATGCCGCCCGGGGTGCGCAGCATAATGGTGTCGCCCTCGCGTGCCTTGGTCAGCGCGCGCGCAACCGGCGACACCCAACTGATTTTGCCCTTCAGGGGTTGGGCCTCGTCTACACCCACGATTGTGACGCACTGCTCATGCCCCGTGCGGTCGGCATACACCACGGTCGCACCAAAAAAAACCTGGTCACGGTTCGGTTGTAAAGCAGGATCAACCACCTCGGCGAGTTCCAGTCGTTTGGTCAGGAATCGCATACGACGATCAATTTCACGCAATCGCTTTTTACCGTACAGGTAATCACCGTTTTCCGAACGGTCGCCATTAGAGGCTGCCCACGAGACAATCTGCACCATGGCCGGACGCTCAACGGTCATCAGTTGCGCCAGTTCACTGCGCAAGCCCGCGTAACCGGCAGGTGTCAGGTAATTGCGTGTACCGGCTGGCAGCGCAAGCGCCTCGGGTAGCGCGTCATCGTCTTCGCCATCCTGTTCCTTAACAAAAGCTTTGTTCATGGGTTCGCCGTCAAAGTAGTGCTTCCCACACCCGTTTCAGGTCTGCGGGTAACGGGGGCAGGCTGCCCAGGTCGTGGCGACTTTCAGTCGGACTATGGAAATCAGACCCACAAGAGGCCATGAACCCGTAATTGCGCGCGATCTGGGCAAACTCACTGTATTGGGCAGGAAAATGGCTGCCCGTCACGACCTCGATGGCATCACCACCCAGTTCCTTGAACGTATCGAGAAATGCCATGCGCTCAAGCACGGTATAGCGGTAGCGACCGGGATGCGCGATGACCGCCAACCCCCCGGCCCCGTGGATCCAGTGAATGGCCGATTCGAGCGTTGCCCACTGCATGGGATCGTAGGCAGGACCATCGTCTCCCAGGTAGCGGTCAAAAACAGTCTGGATATCGGGACAATAGCCGGCCTGGACCAGGTACCGGGCAAAGTGCGTCCGGCTGATCAGCTCAGGATTGCCGACGAACGGCAAGGCACCCTCGAAAGCGCCCGGCATGCCCAGTGCGGCGAGTTTGTCTCCCATGCGCTGGGCGCGCGCGGCACGACCGGCACGGGTGGCACGCAGGCCGCCCGCCAGGACGGCATTGTCTGCATCAAACCCCAGGCCGACAATATGCACGGTCTGCCTGGCCCAGGTCACCGAAATTTCAACACCTGTCAGGTAGCGTATGCCGACTTCCAGCGCGGTCTGCCGAGCAAGGGATTGCCCGCCAAGTTCATCATGGTCGGTCAGGGACCAAATGGTGACGCCGCGCTCGGCGGCCCGACGCGCCAGGGCATCCGGGGACAGCACGCCATCGGACACAGTCGAATGACAATGCAGGTCGGCGCACGGTGTGGGTTCAAGGCTCATATAAAAATCCAGCGACCACGTCGATCTGGTCGGCCGACATGAGCGTGGGCGCGTGCCCGACCCCGGCGAACTCGACGGCGCGCGCGCGCGGGTTGCGCTCAAGCATCTGCTGCACAGTCTGGGCCGACAACAGGTCCGATTCCTGACCATGCACAATTAGCACAGGTGCCTTGATCGCGGCGTAGGCGGCCCAGAGGAACTGTTCGCCTGCGGCAGCCGACTGGGGGTCCATCGACTGGAACGGCACGGCCAGGTTCAGGTCATAGTGCTTGACCCATTTACCGTTCTGTTCGATATAGGTGTACCGGGTAAAGGCACGCCACTGCGCATCGGTGTGCGGTCCGAACGAGGTCGAGCTTTTGCTGACGAACGACACCGCCTCATCAAATGAATCAAAACTGAAGTTTTCGCTGACGTATTGACCAATGCGCGCCAGCGAGACGGGCTCGATGTGGGGGCCAACGTCGTTGAGCACAAGCTTGTCAAGGCGCACACCGGTCTGGGGCAACGACCGGTGCGCCTGGGCCGGCGTGGGCACTTGCTGGGCAAGCTGCGCCCGCGACATGGCTGCCGCATAGCCCAGGCCAATCAATCCGCCCATGGACGTCCCCACCCAGTACAGTCGGGCGGGCTGTACGCGCGCCAGCAGGGTCACCATGTCGGCGACATATTGCGGCACGGCGTAGAACATCGGGTTCGCCAGACGGTCAGACAACCCACGGCCAACGACGTCAGGGCATACCACGCGAAAATCTTTCGCCAGATGCATCGCGAGGTCATCAAAGTCGCGCCCGGTGCGTGTCAAACCATGCACACAGAGCACGACATCCGGATTGTCGGGCGCACCCCATTCGTGATAGGCAACACGGTGCAAACCAGCTGGGCTACTGCAAGTGACTGCCTGAAGACGGGGCGAAAACATATCGACAAACTCCAAATAATGCTTATCGCTATTGTAGTGGTGTCTGACCGTCCGGATGCTGAAACTGACTAGCGCCCGTGCCAGTAGCGCTCTTGCGCGCGTCGGTGCGAAACAATGGTCATCCCCTGGGCGCTGGAGGTCACTTGAACGGCACCATCACGGTCTGTTCGCCAGAAACTGGCCCCGCCCTGCTGCCAGCGACGCGAGACCGCGCGGTCTGGGTGACCAAAGCGGTTGGCGTGGCCGACCTGGGCGATAGCATGTCGGGCACCGAGTTGTCCGACGAACGGCGCCGAAGACGAGGTGGCCGACCCATGATGGGCGACCAACACCACGTCTGCCTTGAACCCGTCGACCCTCACCTGGTCAGCCGTGACTGCACGGCTATCGAGAACCAGACGCTCCTCCCGGGCACCAATATCGCCCGGCAACAGCACAGAATGATGCCGGCCAGCCACGTGCAACACACAACTGCGTGCGTTGTTGCCTGCTTGATTACTTGCTTGATGGCGTGCTTTATTGCTTGTTTTACTGCTTGCTTTGTCACTTGCTGTATTGCTTGCTGTATCACTTTTTGTATTGCTTGCTGTATCACTTTTTGTATTGCTTGCTGTATCACTTTTGGTGTTGCTTACTTCATCACTGGCTTGATCACCTGCTTGGTAGCCTGCGTGGTTGCCTTCTTGCTGACGGCCAGGCTGTCTGGCTGGCTGGGGATGCAGGAACGAAAACGTCACGCCATCGACCTGCCACTGTTGCCCGAGTTCGCAACGTAAGGTTTGCCCGGGGCGCGCGACATCATCCTTGGTGCCCGCCATCGCGGCGCGTTTGCGCAGCAGCGCCTCAACGTCAAAGGATGCATACGCGCGTTGAACCGGCATGGCACGCAAGACACTCGCCAGGCCGCCCGCATGATCCAGGTCTGCATGTGACACAACCAGTGTGTGCAGGCGCCCCACGCCTAGCGCCCTCAGGACCGGGACGATCACGCGCTGGCCGGCATCGCTGCCACCCTGGGCTGGCCCGGTATCAATCAGGAAATTGTGCTGGCGGGTACTGATCAATATCGCACTGCCTTGTCCGACATCCAGTGCCCACAGGTTCCACCCCCCCACGGCTGGTCGCCCTGGCTGCCAGGCCAGCGCGGGTCCCACCAGACACCACCCCGCCCACCTGACCGGAACGCCTGGCGGTGCAAGCGCCCAGGCCACACCGGCCAGTGCGAGCAATAACCACCACCACGGTACCGCAGCGACATCAATCGTCGACCATGACACCGAGGCCAGCCAGACCACCGGCACCATCGTCCAAAGCAAGGCCAGGTGACCCAGCCAGCCGATTGCCGCCGCGACAATCTCCAGACCAGGAATCACGCACAGGCAAGCCGTGATCAGTGCAAGCGGTGTGACGATGAAGGTCACGACCGGAATGGCAATCGCGTTGGCAAAGGGCGAACTCGCGCTAGCCTGCTGAAACATGAATGCGAGCACGGGCAGCATGGCAAGCGTGATGATCCACTGGAGCCGTGCGGCTTGTTTGAGGATGGTCCACAGGTGTCGGGCGCGCCCCGCTTGCGCGACCACCTTTGCCGCCTGTGCACCGGCACAAAACAGGACCGCTACCGCGCCAAACGACAGCCAGAAACCGGTCGACTGCGACGACCAGGGATCGGCAATGATCACGATGGCGGCCGCGACACACAACAGGCGCGACGGGGCAAGGGGCATGCGTGCGGCAACCGCCAGCGCACC
Source organism: uncultured beta proteobacterium (assembly GCA_903821335.1). Classification (GTDB taxonomy): domain Bacteria; phylum Pseudomonadota; class Gammaproteobacteria; order Burkholderiales; family Burkholderiaceae_B; genus Zwartia. The sequence goes on along the minus strand of CAIJKV010000339.1, from coordinate 66,422 downwards.
GACTGCCAGCATGAAAAAGGTTCGCCGCGCGGGCACACCCCACCCGGCCAGCAGGCAATACAACCAGGCCACCACCAAGGCCGCCAGCGCACCCGCCACGCGAGATGGCACGCGCTCACAGACGGGTCGCCCGAAGAGTCGCAGCTTTTTCCACAGCCACACCATTGCCAGGCCGCCAAACGCTGCAATCATCGTGACATGCGAACCGCTGATCGAGACCAGGTGCGTGATGCCAGTCTGGTTGAAAACCACCCAGTCTTCGGCACGAACACTGTCCTGATCCCCGATGGCGAGGGCAATCAGGACAGCGCCGTAACGCAGGTGCCCGACGGCGCGGCGCAGGCTGCTGCGCATGTTATGTCGCGACCGTGCCACGGCGATCCCAAAGGATGACAGCGGTTGATCGGCCATCAGAACAGGCTTCCCGCGCACTTTGCCAATGGCGCGGACGTTGCGCTGAAACATCCAGCCCTCGTAGTCAAAGCCGAACGGATTGGACGCACCATGTGGACGTCTGAGCACGAGTGCCGCACGCCATGTCTGTCCGGGTATCACGACGGGAGAAGCGCCCCGGGTTTGATCGCCTAGTTGGGTTTGGGGTTGGGCCCAGACCACCTGAATATGGCGGGGGATGCCGTCCGGTCGTGGATCCTGCACTTGCGCTTCAAAGCGCTGACTATCTGACTGATCCTGAGCCATGGTGACGACGCGAAAGGTCAGGCGCGTCACGACGCCTTCATGCTCGGACGCGAGGGCGTCGGCCAGCCTGCCCTGCGCCTGCCAGGTCGTCCACGACATGCTGAGCAGGCCCGCGACCAGGGCCAGCCATATTGCACGCGGCAGGGTGGCACGCCATGAAAAATAAAATAACGGGGCACCGACCAGTGCGAGGACACCTAACGACCACCACAGGTGGGACTGCGCGGGCAACTGGCCCAGGGTATGCGTCAGCGCGGCACCGACCACAATTCCCACCGCTATCAGTCGCCCCATGCCGCCTCGCGCAAAGGGTCAGATGCTGCCGACTGATCAGCACCATGACAACCCCGGGCGCGACAAACTTATCCAGCGCACCATCGCATTCAGAGCGTGCCAAGCCCCCAAGCGCCAATCAGCCTGGGGCACACACGCAAGGCGGTGTTGCCCGTTGCGGCGATGATCTCCTCGACCGGGCATTGCCGCAGCGCGGCCAACACCTGCGCGAACCGCGCGACTTGCATGGGTTCATTGCGCCGGGTGTCTGTCAGCCAGGCCGGCGCAATATCGGGGCCATCCGTTTCCAGTACCAGCGAGTCCAGTGAAATCTCTTGCGCAAGCCTGCGTATCTGGAGCGCGCGCGTATAAGTCATGGCGCCGCCCATCCCGAGTGCGAAGCCCAGTGCAATAAACTGGCTGGCCTGCTGCGAACTGCCGTTAAAGGCATGGGCAAACCCACCCGGAACCTGCCGGCGTCGAAGATATTTCAGCAGCGTATCGTGTGAACGCCGCACGTGCAGGAGCACCGGCAAGGCAAACTCTTCGGCCATCGCGAGTTGCGCGTCGTAAAACCGTTCTTGCCTGTCGCGCGGTGCACCCTGCGCAATCGCAGGTACAAAAAAATCAAGCCCAATCTCACCGATTGCCACCAGCTTGGGGTCATCGCGGTGCCTGATCAGCGCCGCATGCAACTGATCCAGGGCATCAGGCTGCGCCTGCTCAACGTACATGGGATGAATGCCCAGCGCGTAAGCACCCCAAGCATGCGCGTGCGCCAGGTCGCGCACCCGTTCAAAGCTTGCAACATCCACGGCCGGGATCAGGATGCCCCGGACACCCGCGTCCTGCGCCCGTGCAATCACACACTCGCGATCGGGATCATATTCCGTGGCGTCGAGATGACAATGCGTGTCAAAAAGCATGGCTAAGGCCTTGCGCGCACCGGATGCTGCGCATCAGATTGTGATGCATCAGGTTGTGGCACTTCAGATTGCGGCGTTTCAGGTGGTGGCGCTTGAACCAGGCAACCGGACTCCATGTGCAGACGCCGGTCAGCCAGTGCAGCCAGTTCCGGATCATGTGTCACGATCACAAAGGCCGTACCGGACTGGGCATTGACTTGCTTGAGCAGACTGAACATCTGGTGCGCGGTATGGCGATCGAGGTTGCCAGTGGGCTCGTCAGCCAGCACGCAGGCAGGTCGCCCCACCAATGCGCGGGCAAGCGCCACGCGCTGACGCTCACCACCCGAAAGCTGGCCCGGGAAGTGCGTGACGCGAGCCGCGAGGCCCACCAGTTCGAGCACACGCTGCGCCTCAAGGCGCGCGGCATCCCGGGTTTGCCGGCGCACGATCAATGGCATGGCCACATTATCGAGGGCTGAAAACTCCGGCAACAGGTGATGAAACTGGTAAACAAAACCAAGCGCGCGATTGCGCAGGCGACTGCGTGTGGCCTCGTTCAGGCCGTTGGAGGACGTGCCCGCGACGATCACCTCACCGGAGGTGGGCAAGTCCAGCAACCCAAGCGTATGGAGCAAGGTGCTTTTACCTGAACCGGAAGCACCAATGATGGCCACCATTTCGCCGGGGATCACGGCCAGGCTGACGTCGCGCAACACGTCAATGCGCGCCGCCCCCTCATCGTAATGTTTGAACAGGTGCCTGGCCTGCAGCGCGAACTCAGTCATGTCGCAATACCTGTGCGGGTTGCAGGCGCGAGGCGCGCCAGCTGGGGTAAAGCGTCGCCAGCAACGACATCAGTAACGAGGTCAGGCCAATGGTGACGATATCGTCCACCCGGGGATCAGACGGCAACTCGCTGATGAAGTAGACCTCACGGGGTAGAAACTGTACACCGACCAGGCGTTCAATCGCGGGCAACAGCACGTCGATGTTGTAGGCGATCGCGATCCCGCCGGCCACACCCAGCAGGGTGCCGACCACACCGATCAGCGCGCCCTGGACCAGGAATATTCTTGCGATCTCACCCGGTGTCGAGCCAAAACTTCGAAGAATGGCAATGTCGGACTGTTTATCCTTGACGGCCATCACCAGAGACGACAGCAGATTGAAGGCGGCCACGGCAACAATCAGTGCCAGGATCAGGAACATCATCCTTTTTTCAGTCTGCACGGCGGCAAACCAGGTGCGGTTGTTACGCGACCAGTCGGCCACCAGCACGCGGGGCGGCAACAACGGCGCGAGCGACAACGCGATCTCGGGTGCCCGGTACATATCATTGACCCGCAACCTCACCCCGGCGGTGCCGCTATCTCGAAAGACGCGGGCAGCATCCGTGGCATCGACGAAAACCAGGGAAGAATCGTATTCGTAATGCCCGGACCGGAAGGTGCCGACCAGCGTCAGCTGTCGCATCCGGGGCGAAAAACCAACCGGACTGATATTGGCCTGCGGGGCCAGCATCATCACCGTGTCGCCGATGCGCACCTTGAGGATGTCGGCGAGTTCCTGGCCGAGGACCACACCGAAGGCGCCAGGTTTAAGCTCGGCCAGCGCGCCAGTCACCATTTGCTTGCCGACGTCCGACACCGCCCGTTCAGCCGCCGGATCAATGCCGCGCACCTGTACGCCACGCATGGCCTGCCCACGCATCAGCATGCCCTGCGCCGCGACAAACGGTGCGGCAGCCAGTACCGACGGCGACTGGCGTGCCGCGTCGGCGAGCTCGGTCCATTTGCCCAGGACAGTTTCCGGATCCGTTCCAGGCACGTAGAGTTCAACGTGCGGCAGCACCGACAACATCCGGTCGCGTACCTCTTTCTGAAAACCGTTCATGACCGATAACACCACGATCAGGGCTGCCACGCCCAGCGCAATGCCTGCCATCGACGTGGCCGCCACGAACGAAACAAAGCGATCCCGTCCGCCGCGACGACCGCGCAGACGAGCCATGCCCGCATAGCGGGCTCCAATCCAGAGTTCATAGGGTAGTTTCAGCACATCGGCATTATTGCATCAACTGTGGCCGCATCCGTCGACACCTGCACCTGCCACCCACTCGCACCCCGTCACACACACTACAATCCCCAGCATGCGAATCATCATCCCCGGCGCCCTGCCCCCTGCTCCAATCGCCGGCGAGCTTGCCCAGTACATCCGTTCGGCCTGCCCGGCACTGTGCGCGCGACTCGACCACATGACGGCGACGGCACGGGCACTTGACCCCGAGCACACCGGGTGCACGCCACGCGAAGCCCTCGAGCTCCAGCAGCTTGGCTACGCCCCGGCTCCCGGCCATACGCTGGGCGCGGGGCTCGGTCCCCTGCGAGCGGGTGTCTTCGATCCAGACGAGCCCATTTGGCTGGCCGAACTCAGCTCAATCGCAGTCGGCAGCCAGGGCGCCACGATGATGCACCCCGAAGCACTTGAGATCCGGCCAGCAGAGGCCGACGCACTGTTTGAGTCGGTCGCCACACTGTGGGATGGCAGCGGCATCTCGGCGTTGCCGGTCGGTCCGCAGCGCTGGCGAATCTGGCTGCCCCCCGGAGCCCAGACCCCGTCCATCAGTCCGCAGGCAGTCGCCGGCATGGCCCTGGCAGACTGGTGGCCGCAAGGCGACACGATGCGTGCCTGGCGCCGGCTGGTCAATGAAATACAGATGGCCTGGCACGACCATCCGGTCAATACGACCCGTGCGCAAAACGGTCACTATCCCATCAACAGCCTGTGGCTCTATGGCGGCAGTCCGGGTTGGCGCGCGACCGCGGCGGCGAGCGCCGTTGCCCACAGCACGCTGCTGCTCGATGACCTGGTCGCCAGCCACGCCGCCCAGGACTGGGCCCGCTGGATCGACGCGCTGCCCCGGGTCAACGAGGCGCTCAACCACGCACCGGCCGACGCTTTCATTACGTTGCTTGGCGCACAGCGTGCCGTGGATCTTGCCCCGGCACAACGACCTTGGTGGCGGCGATTGTTGCCGCCACGGGCACATCACTGGAAAACATGGTGGAATCTCCCCGGCTGACGATCCGTCAGGCCAACCTGGCAACCTGCCAGCGCCTTGAAGCCTCGGGCGTGCACAGTTTGCTGGCCCGTTTATGGGCCGCGCGCGGCGTGACCCGCATTGAGGACATCCGCCTGGAATGGCCGGCCATGTTGCCGCCTGGCGCGTTGACCCATGCCCAACACGCTGCCGTGCTGCTGGCCGACGCCATTGCCACCGGGCAGCGCATGCTGATCGTGGCAGACTACGACTGCGACGGTGCGACCGCCTGCGCCGTGGGCCTCAGGGCTCTGCGCGCCATGGGCGCGACGGTCGATTTCCTGGTTCCAAATCGATTTGAAACCGGCTATGGGTTGTCACCTGCGGTCGTTGAACTGGCTTGCGTGCACCCAGCTGGCAAGCCCGACCTGCTGATCACCGTAGACAACGGCATTGCCAGTGTCGACGGGGTGGCAGCGGCCAACGCCCAGGGAATCGGCGTCATCGTCACCGATCATCACCTGCCTGGCGAGACCCTGCCCCACGCGCTCGCCATCGTCAATCCCAACCAGCCGGGTTGCGGGTTTCCTTCCAAGAACCTGGCTGGTGTGGGCGTCATCTTTTATCTGATGCTGGCCTTGCGGGCAGAATTACGCCATCGCGGGGTCTACCCGAAAGACGGCGGGCCGCGCCTGGATGCGCTGGCTGACCTGGTCGCCCTGGGCACAGTCGCCGATGTCGTGCGCCTTGACGCGAATAACCGCCTGCTGGTCACACGTGGCCTCGAACGCATGCGCCGTGGCCTGATGCAACCGGGCCTGCGCGCACTGTTCGCCGTAGCGTCCCGGGATCCTCAGGCTGCCAGCGGCTTTGACCTGGGCTTCGCCCTGGGACCGCGCATCAATGCCGCCGGGCGCCTGGCCGACATGGGTCTGGGCATCCGTTGCCTGATCACGGATGACGATATGCAGGCCCTGGAGCTGGCCCGCGAACTCGACACCATCAATCGCCAGCGTCGCGAGATCGAAGGCGTCATGCGCGACCAGGCGCTTGCGTTCACAGACCAGATCCAGACCGGATCCGTCAGTGCCTCGATCTGTGTATTCCACCCCGAATGGCACCAGGGTGTGGTCGGTCTGGTCGCGTCGCGCCTGAAAGAAAAATTTTTCAGGCCAACCCTGGCCTTCGCACCCGCCGGTGACGACGAGCTGCGCGGTTCAGGACGGTCGATTCCGGACGTCCATCTGCGCGATGTACTCGACCTGGTATCCAAACGCCACCCGGGCCTGATCCGAAAATTCGGCGGGCACGCCATGGCAGCCGGGCTGACCCTGGGCCGCGACGATTTCGACCGGTTCGTGCCAGCCTTCGAGCAGGCCGTCATCGAACTGACCGGGCGTCGCAGCTTTGAGCCAGTGATCGAGACCGACGGTTCGCTTGAGTCCGGCTTTGCCAACGCGCACGTGGCTGGCCTGCTGCAACAACAAGTGTGGGGCGCGGGTTTTGCCGCGCCGCTGTTTCTGGACGAATTTCTTGTGCGCGGACAGAAGTTGGTGGGCGAAAAACACCTGAAACTTTCGGTCGAACGTGGAGCCCAGCAGTTTGACGCGATCTGGTTCGGTCACACGGACAGTTTGCCCGAGCATGTGCGCATGGCCTACCGGCTTGAGCAAAACAGTTGGAATGGTCGGGTTTCGGTTCAACTCGTCATCGAGTACGCTTGCCCGGCGTAAGCTAAAATGGCGGGTTAGCTTAAATACTTACCGGACATAACCAAATGGAAGCCGAACGCCAGAACCAGATATCGTCCCGCCTCGCCGACTACGCCACGCGCGAGTCGGCTCTCCGGGGGTATCTTTGACTACGAGGTAAAAGCCGAGCGCTTGCACGTTGTCAATGCCGAACTTGAAGACCCCAAAGTCTGGGACGACCCTAAACACGCCCAGGATCTTGGGCGCGAAAAAAAGAGCATCGAAGACGTCGTCGTGACGCTGACGTCGTTGGCGCAGTCCATCGCCGATTCGCGTGAACTGTTTGAGATGGCCGCCGACGATGGCGACGACGCCACCCTTGAAGCCATCGAAACCGATGCGGATGGGTTCCAGGGCCTGCTGGAAGGCATGGAGTTTCGTCGGATGTTCTCTAATCCGGCCGATCCGATGAACTGCTTTCTTGACATTCAGGCGGGTGCTGGTGGCACCGAGGCTCAGGACTGGGCCTCCATGCTGCTGCGTCAATACCTGCGCTACGCCGAACGCAAAGGTTTCAAGACCGAGCTGCTCGAAGAATCCGAAGGCGAAGTCGCCGGCATCAAATCCGCCACCATCAAGATCGAAGGCGACTACGCGTTCGGCTTCCTGCGTACGGAATCCGGCGTGCATCGCCTGGTTCGCAAAAGTCCGTTCGATTCGTCAGGGGGTCGACACACTTCCTTTGCCAGCGTGTTTGTCTACCCCGAGGTCGATGACTCGATTGAAATCGACATCAACCCGGCCGACTTGCGCGTCGACACTTACCGTGCCAGCGGCGCCGGTGGCCAGCACATCAACAAAACCGACTCTGCGGTGCGGATCACGCACCTGCCGACCAACATTGTCGTGCAGTGCCAGAACGACCGTTCACAGCACCGTAACCGCGCCGAAGCCATGCAGATGCTGAAGTCGCGACTGTTTGAACTTGAAATGCGCAACCGCATGGCCGCACAGCAAAAAATGGAAGACGCCAAGACCGATGTCGGCTGGGGTCACCAGATTCGTTCCTACGTGCTCGACAACAGCCGGATCAAGGACCTGCGTACAGGTGTCGAGATCTCGAACACACAGAAAGTGCTCGATGGCGATCTTGATCCCTTTATCCAGGCCAGCCTCAAACAAGGTGTCTGATGTGAATACACGCTTAACCATCCTGACGGGTACCACGCGCGGACTGGGTGCCGCCATGGCTGCGCAACTCGCGTCACAGGGCGGCCATCTGGTGACGGTGGCCCGGTCTGCCTCAGCACCCCTGGCGCAGCTCGCGCAGGACAGTGGCACCGCGCTGACGCACGTCTTCATCGACCTGCTGGATGCCGGGGCGGTCGAACGTGCGGCCATCGAACTTGCCGCACTGACCCGTGCCCACCTTGCGGCCGGACACACGCGCGTCAGGGTGATCCACAACGCCGGTGTGGTCGGACCAATCGCGATGGCTCATCAACTGACCGACCTGCACGCGATCAACCAGGCGTTCCAGGTCAATATCGCGGCGCCAATATTTCTCACGGCGCACCTCCTGACGGCAGCCAGTCTGGCCGCCGACTTGCGCATCATGCTGATCTCGTCAGGCGCCGGACGCAGCCCGACCGCTGGCTGGGGGGTCTACTGCGCCACCAAGGCCGCATTGGATCGCTATGCGCAGGTGATTGCGCTTGAACAAGGTGCATCGTCCGACACACGCGTGCGGGTGGCCTCGATCGCTCCGGGCGTGGTGGACACCGACATGCAGGCCACAATACGCGGATCGGATCCCGACAATTTCCCTGCGCGCGACCGTTTCATGGATATGCACACGCTACACCAGCTGATATCACCCGAGCTGACGGCCCAACGGCTGCTTCAGGTCCTGGACAGTGATCAGTTTGGTGCCCAAATCATCGACGATATTCGTCAACACTCCTTCTGATCATGACTGAATCGCACCCCCCCCGAACCGACGAAAACCACCTGATCGCCGAGCGCCGCGCCAAGCTTGCCGGCATGCGTGAAAAGGGGGTGGCATTCCCGAATGACTGCGTCCCGGCTGATCGCGCCCTGCCACTACACACGGCCTACGACGAACACGATCAGGCGACCCTGGCCGCCGCCGCTCACCCGGCGTCGGTCGCCGGGCGCATGATGCTCAAGCGGGTCATGGGCAAGGCCAGCTTTGCCACCCTGCAAGACGCCACCGGACGCATCCAGATCTACCTCGATCGCAACACGCTGGGCGAGGAAACCTACGACGCTTTCAAGCAGTGGGATATCGGCGACATTATCTCGGTGACCGGCACCGTATTCAAGACCAACAAAGGTGAACTCTCGGTACATGCCAGTGCCGCACGCGTGCTGACCAAATCCTTGCGACCGTTGCCTGACAAGTTCCACGGTATTGCCGACCAGGAACTACGCTACCGCCAGCGCTACGTCGACCTGATCATGACCGAGCAGACGCGCAACACGTTCCTCGCGCGCAGCAAGACGGTTGGTGCGATTCGCGAATTCATGCTTCATGCGGGCTTTCTTGAGGTCGAAACACCCATGTTGCACCCTATCCCGGGGGGCGCAGCCGCCAAGCCATTCAACACCCACCACAACGCGCTCGATATGGACATGTCGCTGCGCATCGCGCCTGAACTCTATCTCAAGCGACTGATCGTGGGTGGCTTTGAGCGCGTGTTTGAAATTAACCGGAACTTCCGCAACGAGGGTGTGAGCCCGCGCCACAATCCGGAATTCACCATGATGGAGTTCTACGCGGCCTATACCGACTACCAGTGGTTGATGGACTACACCGAATCCTTGATTCGCACGGCAGCCATCCGTGCCACGGGCAGTGCCACGCTGACCTATCAGGAACGTGAACTGGATCTGTCCAAGCCCTTCCACAGACTGACGATTGTCCAGGCCATCCTGCAGCACGCTCCACAATTCACTGAAGGGCAACTTGCTGACCTCGAATTCGTACGGGCCGAACTGGTCAAACGTAAGGTTGATGTGCACGCCCCCAACCTTGCACGCGCCGGCCTGGGCGCGCTACAACTGGCACTGTTTGAAGAGACCGCAGAATCGCAGCTATGGCACCCGACCTACATCGTCGACTATCCGATTGAGGTCTCGCCACTTGCCCGTGAATCGGACACGCGTCCTGGCATTACCGAGCGTTTTGAACTGTTCATCACGGGTCGTGAAATCGCCAATGGCTTTTCAGAGCTCAATGACGCTGAAGACCAGGCCGCGCGCTTTCGCGCTCAGGTCGAGGCCAAGGACGCAGGCGACGAAGAAGCGATGTACTACGACGCCGACTACATCCGGGCGCTTGAGTACGGCATGCCTCCGACTGGCGGATGCGGCATCGGCATCGACCGACTGGTGATGCTGTTGACTGACAGCCCGAGCATCCGTGACGTGATCCTCTTCCCGCATCTGCGTCCTGAAGACTGAACGTCGGGCATTACCTGCCGCGTTTTACTGCGGCAGTGGCCCAGCGATGCGCGACAACCGGTGACGTGGCGCAGGTTGCCTCACGCGTCGCCACACGCACTGCGCGCTCAAGCAACTGAATATCGGCCTCATGCTGCCTGGCGACATGCGGATCTTCAAAAAAGATCACGCGCTGGCAACGCCTGTCCAGTACCAGGTCGGCAATCTGTGCGTCACCGCCCATCGGGCCGCTCAGGTACCGGTCGGTCCAGGGCTTGTCGGCAGGCCAGCCTAGACGGACTGCCATCTCATTGAGCAACTTGCCTGTGGTACCGGTCGCTACGCGCCGGTTAAAGGACGACAACAAGTCGAAATGATGGTGTACGAACTGAAGCATCTGGTCTTTGAGTGCGTCGTGCGCAATCAGTGCCAGACACTGGTTAGCACAATCAAACAAGCTATCGACGCGACGGTCGGGACGCAGACCCGCATGAATGCGTTCGACCTCAATCCACTCGATCGCGCCTGCCATGGTTGAAATGAACGGCCTGCCATGCGTGATGCACTGACGCTTGAGCGCAAGTGCCTCTGGAAAAATTGACGACGGATCAACCGGATCCACCAGGTAGATGGCGCCGTCGAGCGACGCAGCGTCGTTCTGGGCCGCTGTCACCCGTGCGACAAGCTTCATCAGACCGCCTTCGCGACCATACGGATAGCGAATCAGTCCTTCATAGCCACGCAACAGGCCTTCACGCGCGATGGCATCGTAGGTCCGTCCGACCACATGCAACTCAATCTCCAGCGCCTCAATCCCTGAGGCACTGACGCGTAGCCAGTCAAAACAGGCAGAGTCCGCCGAGGCATGGTGCAGCCGGTTGGCAGCCAACCCAAACCGCAGCGTCCGGGGCTCCCCTGCCCGAGGTGGCAACGTCGTTGCTACTGATACCCCTTCAACCATTTCAAGCCCGCCTCAACCGTTGCGCGTGGGCGATATTCACACCCGATCCATCCAGAATAGCCGAGTTCATCGATTTGCTGGATGACCACCTCATAGCGAACCTCTCCTTCGTCGGGCTCTGCACGGCTGGGCACCGCAGCGATCTGGATATGGCCGATGTGCGGCAGGAAGTACTTCAGTTTTGTAAGAATGTCGCCCTCGGCGACCCCAACGTGATAAACGTCAAACATCAACTTGACGTTGGGGCGATCCGCGGCTTCGCGGATGGCGTTGGCACCCTCTTGCGTGGCATACAGATAGCCAGGTTTGTCGCGCGGGTTAAGGGCCTCGAGCAAGAGGGTGAAACCATGTGCGCCAGCCTGGTCGGCCGCCCACCGGAGATTGCGCACCATGGTATCGGTGGCCAGCGCACGCTGCCCGGGTTCTATCACACCCGGCATGACGTGAATAGCGGTCGCGCCACTGCCCAGGCACCACTGCAGCGATGTGTCAAAAGCTTGCCGAAACTCTTCTTCGCGTCCGGGCAAGGCGGCCAAACCGGAATCACCCGCCCGGCTACCGAGCGGCGTATTGACCGCGAGGAGTGTCAGCCCCAGGCGCGCGCACGCGGCACGCACCGATTCGGCTGGCGTGTCGTAGGGCCAGTGCAATTCGATCGCCTGGAAACCATTTTGCGCCGCCCGCTCGATACGTTCGAGCAACGGCAGTTCGCCCCATAGAAAACCCAGATTTGCAGAAAACCGTGCCATGCCACTTCTCCCGAATGGGTCGCCTGATTGTGTCGATGGACCGCGTCGATCAATAACCGTTGCCAGCTGCGGCAATCGGGGCTTTCGCCCCGCGCGCCGCGGCGATGGCGGCTTTGGCGGCCATCGACATCAGCGCGACCTCATTGCCGGGGGTCACGATCTGGAATCCTTCAGTGATACGGCGAGCCGCTGCCTCGCCCGATGAACAGAAAATGCCGGCGATCTTGCCATGCGCCTTGGTTCGTTCACAAATGTGTTTGACGGCCTCTTTGACCACCGGGTCGTCAGACTCTGAGCGCGGAACAGCCCCGAGCGCAAGCGCCAGGTCGTTGGGACCGATATAAATCCCGTCCAACCCTTCCACGGCAAGGATCGCTTCCAGATTATCGAGCCCGGCTCGTGTTTCTATCATGCCAAAAGTCAGGATTTCACGGTCAGCATGTGGGTAGTAGTCAGCGCCGCCATACAGCAACCCCCGCGCGGGGCCAAACGATCGCTGTCCCTTGGGCGGGTAGCGGCACGACGACACAAAGCTCACTGCATCATCGACGGTTGAAATCATCGGACAAATGATCCCGTAAGCACCGGTGTCAAGCAGCCGCATGATCTGGGCGGGATCATTCCATGGCACACGCGCCATCGGTACCGCAGGCGTAGACGAGAGTGCCTGAAACATCGACAACGCGGCATCGATCCCGATCATCCCGTGCTGCAGGTCGATCGTCACTGAATCGAAACCCTGATGCCCCATGACCTCTGCGCTATAGGACGAAGGAATGGCCAGCCAGCCATTGATGACCGGTTGACCGGCGGCCAGTTTGGTACGAATCTGGTTTGTTCTCATGAATGGTCTCTGCGTGAAATGTGTCGAGTCGGGAATGGTTGTGCTTTTTAGCACTGTAAACGATCCCGACACACAGCAGATTAACCAGGGGCCTGCAGTTTGCGCTTAAGAAGTCATTAGTGACTTTCTTTGGCGTGATTGACGGTGTAGCGCGGGATTTCAATTGTCAGATCTGCCCGGGCGACTTTCGCCTGGCAAGACAGCCGTGATGTGGTGGACAGTCCCCAGGCACGGTCAAGCAAATCTTCTTCTGAATCAGTGGCCGGCGCAAGTGAATTGAATCCTTGCCTGACAATCACGTGGCAGGTCGTGCAGGCACAGGAAAGCTCACAGGCGTGTTCAATTTCAATGTGATGGTCGAGCAACACGCGGCAAATCGACACACCCTCGGCGGCGTTCTCAATCACGGCACCACCGGGACAGACATCCGGGTGGGGTAAAACGGTAATTTTAGGCATACATTGCACCCGTTCAGTTTAAGGATTACCGACCCACGTCATCGAGCGACTTGCCGGTAAGCGCCATGCGGATACTACGATCCATGCGGCTGGCAGCAAAGTCATCGGTGGCAGCGGACAAAGCCTTGATCGCTTTGCGAACAGCCTCGATGTCTTGTCCCGCCGCTGCAAGCTGCGTGGCTTGAAGTTGCTGTTCGATGCGAGTCTGCTCGGCGGCACCAAGCAAATCTGCGTCGGCCAAGAGCGCGGCCTGCACCGACTCGATCAATTGTTGGGCGTCCACCTGCTGTTCGCGCAACATGCGTGCCCGCGCGTCATGGTCAGCCAGCGCGATACTGTCGGCCAGCATGCGGGCCACGTCCTCATCGGTCAGTCCATACGAGGGTTTGACGGTGACCGAGGCCTCGACACCCGAGCCTTGCTCGCGCGCCGTGACGCTTAACAAACCGTCTGCATCGACCTGGAAGGTCACACGTATGCGCGCGGCACCGGCCACCATCGGCGGGATCCCGCGTAGTTCAAAACGCGCCAGAGACCGACAGTCAGCCACCAGGTCACGCTCGCCTTGCACCACATGCACGACCAGGGCGGTCTGGCCATCCTTGAAGGTGGTGAATTCCTGCGCGCGCGCCACTGGAATCGTGCTGTTGCGGGGAATAATGTGTTCGACCAGGCCACCCATCGTTTCAAGCCCCAGTGTCAGGGGCGTCACGTCCAGCAGCAACCAGTCTTCACCCGGATGACGATTGCCAGCCAGCAAGTTGGCTTGCAAGGCCGCACCCAGCGCAACCACCTGGTCAGGATCCAGGTCAGTGAGCGGCGTCGACCCAAAAAAAACATGCACCGCCTGGCGGATGACCGGCATGCGGGTTGCACCGCCAACCATGACAACGCCCTTGACATCCTTGACGGTCAGGAACGCGTCCTTGAGCGCCCGGCGCGCGCAAGCCAGTGTCCTGGCGACCAGCTCTTGGGCAAGGCCGTCGAAATGGTCACGGGTCATGGACATGTCCACGCAAGCGGCACCAAGTGTCACACGTTCGCTGTGGTTGACATGATCGGTCAAGGCCTCACGTAGACGGCGCGCCCCGCTTAACAACGCACGCTGATCTGACTGGCTGATTGCACCAACATTTTGTGCTTGGCAGACATCTGCCACGATCACGGCGTCAAAGTCATCGCCGCCCAAGGCGGTATCGCCACCGGTCGCGACAACCTCGAACACGCCACGCGCCAGGCGCAACAACGACATGTCGAATGTGCCGCCCCCAAGGTCGTAGACCGCGTAGACCCCCTCAGACTGGTGATCCAGGCCATAGGCGATGGCGGCCGCAGTCGGCTCATTGAGCAACCGCAAGACATTCAGGCCAGCCAGGCGTGCCGCGTCGCGCGTGGCCTGCCGTTGCGCGTCGTCGAAGTACGCCGGCACAGTGATGACGGCCCCCACCAACTCAGCGCCTAACGTGCCTTGCGCCAGGATTTTCAATTTTTCAAGAATCTTGGCCGCGACTTCGACCGGCGACAAATCGGCGCCACTGGTGTGAACCTTGACGGACTGCCCGTCGGCCACGAACCGATAAGGCATGCCACAGGACAGCGCGTCCTGGTATGAGCGACCCATTAGCCGCTTGATCGAGAGCAGGGTGTCCAGCGGTTGCGTCGAAAGGTGTTCGAGCGCGTCAAAACCGACTTGTGTCTGACCCGCAGCGTCGACATACACGGCTGACGGGACGAGTGGACGTCCCAACTCATCGGGCAAGACTTCTGCGACACTACTGCGCACGGCGGCAACCAGTGAATGCGTGGTACCCAGGTCAATCCCGACGGCAAGCCGGCGCTGGTGAGGTGCCGGCGACTCACCGGGTTCAGAAATTTGCAGTAAGGCCATAAATTACTTTCAAATGCGCACGACGTGCGGCGTCAGGGCCATCAGGCCGATTCAATGGCGTTTAACTGTGCAATGAGCTTATCAAGAAACATCCACTCGCGGATACGCCCGGCAGCCATTACAAAATCACCCGCGTCCAGTAACTGCCCGACTTCTGCCATGAGTGCCTGACTGAACTGGTTAAGCTCAGACGAAAAGACTTGATTGGCCACCACATCCCCACGATCGGTCAGATCGTCGAGGTGCTCATGCCATTCCATCTGTTGCATCAGGAACGCCGCGGACATTGCCGTGTTGGTTTCGGTCTGCAAGTCTACCCCGGCGAGTTCGCAAAGGTAGCGCGCCCGCAACAGCGGCGCACGGAGCACGCGATAGGCCTCGTTGGCCTGCGCGCTCCATTGCATGGCCACGCGACGCTCGGCAGCGGAAGCGGTCGCAAAACGATCCGGATGTACGGCCAGCGCCACCCGTTTCCAGGCGCGTTCAAGCACAGTGGCATCTAGCGCAAAAGCACGTGGCAACCCGAACAGGGCAAAATGATCAGTCTGGGTCACCGCATTTAAACCGTGAAAGACTCACCGCAGCCGCAGGTCGCCTTTTCGTTCGGATTACGGAACTTGAAGCCCTCGTTCAACCCTTCGCGTGCGTAATCAAGCTCAGTGCCATCCAGATACGACAGACTCTTGGGGTCAATGAAAACCTTGACACCAAAGCTCTCAAATACCTGATCACCGAGATCAGCAGCATCGACGTATTCAAGCTTGTACGCCATTCCGGAACAGCCGGTGGTGCGTACGCCCAGGCGCAAACCGATACCGTTTCCGCGCTTCTGGAGGTACTTGCCGATATGGTCGGCGGCCTGGGCAGTAAGTGTGACAGCCATGAAGTTATCCTGGGTGCTTGTCTTTGTAGTCTTTGACCGCAGCCTTAATTGCGTCTTCAGCCAAAATTGAACAGTGGATTTTGACCGGTGGCAACGCGAGTTCTTCGGCAATCTGCGCATTGCGGATCGTCAGCGCTTCGTCGAGTGTCTTGCCCTTGACCCATTCGGTCACAAGCGAGCTTGAAGCGATGGCGGAACCACAGCCATAGGTTTTAAATCGTGCGTCTTCAATGATACCGGATGCATTGACCCGGATCTGCAACTTCATCACGTCGCCGCAAGCGGGAGCACCCACCATACCGGTCCCGACGTGGTCGTCGCCACGATCGAAGGCGCCCACGTTGCGAGGATTTTCGTAGTGATCCAGTACTTTGTCGCTGTATGCCATGCGTATTCTCCAGTCAGTACGTTCAGTGGGCAGCCCACTGAACTGAATTCAGATCGATGCCATCCTGGGCCATTTCCCAAAGTGGCGACATATCGCGCAACTTGCCCACGCGTGCCTTGAGAAGCTCAACCGCAAAGTCGATTTCCTTCTCAGTTGTGAAGCGGCCGATCGTGAACCGGATGGAACTATGTGCAAGCTCGTCATTACGCCCAAGTGCGCGCAGGACATACGAGGGTTCAAGGCTGGCAGAGGTACAGGCCGAACCACTGGACACCGCAAGTTCCTTGATCGCCATGATCAGGGACTCGCCTTCAACGTAGTTAAAGCTTACGTTCAGATTATGGGGAACACGATGATCCATGTCGCCATTGAGGTAGACCTCTTCAATCTGCGAGAGGCCCGCCCAGAGGCGATCACGCAACATGCGAATGCGTTCATTTTCCTTGCCCATTTCAAGTTTGGCCAAGTGGAAGGCCTCGCCCATGCCAACGATCTGGTGGGTGGCAAGCGTGCCGGACCGGAAGCCGCGCTCGTGTCCGCCACCGTGCATTTGTGCCTCGATACGGATGCGGGGCTTGCGGCACACATACAGCGCGCCGATGCCCTTGGGGCCATACGTTTTATGGGCAGAAAAGGACATCAGGTCTACTTTCAGCTTTTTCAGGTCAATCTCAACCTTGCCGGTCGCCTGGGCGGAATCGACGTGAAAAATGATGTTCTTTTCGCGGCAGATTTCGCCCAGTGTGGCGATGTCCTGGATCACACCGATTTCGTTGTTCACGAACATGACAGAAACCAGGACCGTATCAGGACGGATCGCCGCCTTGAACACGTCAAGATCAATCAGGCCATTTTCCTGCACATTAAGATAGGTGACCTCAAAACCCTGACGCTCGAGTTCCCGACAAGGATCGAGCACAGCTTTATGCTCAGTCTTGACGGTAATGATGTGCTTGCCACGTTCGGCGTAAAAACCCGCTGCACCCTTGATCGCCAGGTTATTGGACTCGGTCGCGCCGGATGTCCAGATAATTTCGCGGGGATCAGCATTGACGAGGTCGGCGACCTGCTTGCGGGCGCGTTCAACGGCCTCTTCGGCTTCCCAGCCATAGGCGTGGCTGCGCGAGGCCGGGTTTCCCGCATGCTCGTACAACCAAGGCACCATCTTGTCGACGACCCGCGGGTCCACAGGGGTGGTAGCCGAGTAGTCAAGATAAATGGGACGCGAAGACATATGTGGCTCCTGAAACAGCTTGAGTAATTAAATCGTTGCCAGCGCAGGCTGTTTGGAGCCCACGACAGCGGGTGGCGTAGTGGCCGGGATATTGACGCGAACGCCCGCACCATTGGCATGGGACGCTTCCTGCAGTTGACGCATGCGTTGTTGATCAACCAGATCCTGCAAGGAAACAGAATCCAGGAAATCAACCATTTTACGATTGAGCGTAGACCACAGTTCGTGCGTCATACAGACCCCGGGCCTGCCGTCCGTACCGGTGGCACAGTCCGTCTTGCCACCACAGTTCGTGGCGTCGAGTGGTTCGTCGACGGCGAAAATGATGTCAGCAACCGTGATCGTGCGCGCCAGGCGCGCCAGCGTGTAGCCGCCACCTGGCCCACGCACGCTTTCGACTAGCTCATGTCGGCGTAACTTGCCGAAAAGCTGTTCAAGATACGAGAGAGAAATACTTTGGCGTTGACTGATTGCTGAAAGCGTGACCGGACCGCCTTGCTGGCGCAAAGCCAGATCGATCATGGCAGTAACCGCAAATCGTCCCTTGGTAGTGAGCCGCATGACAGAGTCCTTTTAAATATGAAGGAAACACTTACCCGACTAAAGGACTCAAGTATAAACAATTCCCGACTAAATTGCTAGGGTTAAAGCAAAGCATTTTTATATTCCCCACCAAATGGTCGTAAAAAAACCGCGCCCGGCGCGGTTTTTTTAACAAGATCACAGCGTATCAGGCGGCCTGATACTGTGTGGCGCGCTTGCGAACCAGTTCAAGCACACCCTGGCAGGCATCTTCGAGGTAGTCCAGCACCTTGCTGAAGCCTTCCGGACCACCATAATAAGGATCTGGAACCGTCGCTTCTTCGAATTCATTGGCAAAGCGCATCAGCAACATCAGTTTGTGATGATGTGGCTTGGGACATTGCTGCTGCAAGGCGGAAAGATTCTCCCAGTCCATTGCCAGAATCAGGTCAAATTCACGGAAATCATCCGCCTCAACCTGGCGTGCCTCGGTACGGGTAATCTCGTAGCCACGCTTTCGTGCCGCAGCGACTGCGCGCACATCAGGAGCCTCACCAACGTGGAAGCTATGGGTACCGGCAGAGTCAATACCAACAACGTCAGAAAGCCCAGCGTCATTGATAAGGTGGCGGAAAACGCCTTCAGCACTGGGCGACCGGCAAGTATTGCCCATGCATACGAAGAGAACTTTTGTCATCATGGTGCGTAGTGTGCGGGAAAACCCGTAAGTTGTCCAGCTTTTTTTTATCCAATTACCATGAATATCGATGGACAATATGTTTAACAAATAGTATTTATTATCAATATGTTACGTTATTAATTAAAAATTACAGCAGGGTGTTTAGTAAAAAAATAGTCAAAAAATTTGCATTTTTCCCACGCACCACTGTGCAGCGCAACAACAGTCTGGCGCGGCCTTTACGCACCAAAAAGCAGCACTTTGTCCTTGAGCGACCGTAAGGCATCCCGAGCCGCTGCGGCCTGCTCGAATTCAAGATTGCGCGCATGGTCCAGCATGGCTTTTTCCAGACGCTTGATTTCGCGCGACAAGGCTTTCTCGTCGGTCAGGAACGCATGGGGAAAGTCCATCAACGCCTCTTCATGCGATGCTGGCGCCACGATCCCATCGATCAGTTCGCGCACGGCCTTGCGTATGCTGCGTGCTTCAATGCCATGTTCGATGTTGAACGCCAACTGTTTGTCCCGACGCCGTTCAGTCTCACCCATCGCGCGTGTCATGGAGTCCGTGATGCGGTCGGCATAGAGAATGGCGCGTCCGTTCAGGTTACGCGCGGCACGGCCAATTGTCTGGATCAGACTGCGGTCGGAACGTAAAAAGCCCTCTTTGTCGGCGTCAAGGATGGCCACCAGTGACACCTCGGGAATATCCAGACCCTCACGCAACAGATTGATGCCGACCAGCACGTCAAAAATTCCCAGGCGCAAGTCACGCAGGATTTCCACCCTTTCAACCGTATCGATATCGGAATGCAGGTAGCGCACCCGGACACCGTTCTCGCTCAGGTAGTCGGTCAGGTCTTCGGCCATACGCTTGGTCAGCGTCGTGACCAACACACGCTCTTGCACCGCGACACGCAACTTGATTTCACCCAACAGGTCGTCGACCTGGGTGCGCGCGGGACGCACTTCGACGATCGGATCCACCAGGCCAGTCGGACGAACCACTTGCTCGACGACGTGATCAGAATGCTCTTTCTCGTAGTTGCCTGGGGTGGCCGACACAAATACGCACTGGCGCATGCGGGCCTCGAATTCTTCGAGCTTGAGTGGCCGGTTATCCATGGCCGACGGCATGCGAAAGCCGTAGTTGACCAGCGTTTCCTTGCGCGCCCGGTCGCCACGGTACATGCCGGTTAACTGACCGATCAGCACGTGGCTTTCGTCGAGAAACATCAGCGCATCGCTAGGCAGATAGTCAATCAGCGTGGGAGGCGGCTCACCCGGTGCCGCACCAGACAGGTGGCGCGAATAGTTTTCAATGCCCTTGCAAAATCCCAGTTCGGTGAGCATTTCCAGATCAAAACGCGTGCGCTGTTCAATGCGCTGGGCCTCGACCAAATGACCGGAATCGACAAAGAATTTGACCCGCTCGCGCAGTTCAACCTTGATGGTTTCTATGGCACGCATCACGGTTTCGCGCGGGGTCACGTAATGCGATCCGGGATAAACGGTAAAGCGAGGGACTTTCTGGCGCACACGTCCGGTCAAGGGGTCGAACAGTTCAAGACTCTCGACCTCGTCGTCGAACAACGAGAGGCGAACCGCCAGTTCGGCACTTTCAGCCGGGAAAACATCAATGGTTTCGCCACGGGCACGAAACGTGCCACGGGTGAACTCCGTGTCGTTGCGCGTGTATTGCATTGCCACCAGGCGTGCCAGGATCTCGCGCCTGGGAATGCGATCACCGGTGCGCAGCGTCAGCACCATGGCGTGATAATCGCCGGGGTTACCAATACCGTAGATGCAGGACACCGTACCGACAATGATCGTGTCGCGGCGTTCGAGCAGGCTCTTGGTCGCCGACAGACGCATTTGCTCGATGTGCTCATTGATCGAGGAGTCTTTCTCGATGAACAGGTCCCGTGTTGGCACATAGGCCTCGGGCTGGTAATAATCGTAATAGGAGACAAAGTACTCGACTGCATTCTTCGGGAAAAACTCGCGCATCTCGGCGTATAACTGCGCGGCCAGCGTCTTGTTGGGCGCCAGTACCAGCGCTGGTCGCCCAAGGCGCGCAATCATGTTGGCCATGGTGAACGTTTTGCCCGAACCGGTCACGCCCAGCAGGGTTTGCGTCATCAGCCCGTCGCGCACGCCCTGCTCGAGCAGGTCGATTGCGCGGGGCTGGTCTCCGGCTGGCGGATAAGGTTGATAGAGGTGAAACGGGCTATCCGGGTAGTCGACGAAGCGCGGCGCCCCCAGCAGGCCGGTCGCAGGGTCTGCCGGCCCCACGAACGCTGTCGCGCCTGCGCCGGCGTGGCCGCCAGCAGGGATATTTACCGCCCCAGTCGCTGGCGCCCTAGTCGTTGGCGCTGGATTGACTGGCGCTGGATTGACTGGCGCCGCATTCACTGGTGCCGCATTGACTATTGGTGCGTTAACCATTGGTTTCGTATTTTTTGGCTCGGCCATGCTAGACTTATTCGGGTAACCCCTCGGTTTCGGGGACAACCTGTCATTATGTCCTGCGTCAACCGAGGCGTCCACCTTAATATCGTGACGTTCGCATAACCTAAAGCCAAACCATCATGAGCACCCTCTTCCAAACAGTCGAACTCGCCCCCCGCGACCCCATCCTTGGCCTGAACGAGCAGTACAACGCCGATACCCGTGTCACCAAGGTGAACCTGGGCGTTGGCGTGTACTACGACGACAAGGGTCGTATTCCTCTGCTGGCAGCCGTGCATCAGGCTGAGGTGGCCCGCGTCGAGGCCTCGGCCGCACGCGGCTATTTGCCCATCGAAGGAATCGCCGCCTACAACAAGGCCGCACAGGAACTGGTGCTCGGCAAGCACTCACCCCTGATTGCCGCGGGTCGCGTGGTGACCATGCAGGCGCTAGGTGGCACGGGCGCGCTGAAAGTGGGTGCCGATTTCCTCAAGCAACTGGTCCCCGACGCCAAGGTGGCCATCAGCAACCCCAGCTGGGAAAACCATCGCGCACTGTTTGAGCGCGCAGGATTCGAGGTCGTGAACTATGACTATTACGATGCCGCCACGCATGGCCTCGATTTCCAGGGCATGCTCGCTTCCTTGCGCGCCCTGCCCGCCCACAGCGTGGTGGTGCTGCACGCCTGCTGCCACAATCCGACCGGCGTTGACCCCACGCCAGAACAATGGCGCGAAATCGCCAGCGTGGTCAAGGCCGGCGACCTGATTCCATTCCTCGACATCGCCTATCAGGGCTTTGGTGATGGACTGGAACCCGACGCAACGGCTGTGCGCCTGTTTGCCGACATGGACATGACCCTGTTCATCAGTTCGTCCTTCTCCAAATCCTTCTCGCTGTATGGCGAACGCGTCGGCGCCCTGACCATCGTCACCAGCAGCAAGGACGAATCCAGCCGGGTCCTGAGCCAGGTCAAGCGCATCATCCGCACCAACTACTCCAACCCGCCCACACACGGGGGCACCGTCGTGGCGACCGTGCTCAACACACCCGAGCTGTTTGCGCAATGGGACAACGAACTGGCTGGCATGCGTGATCGCATCCGCCTGATGCGCATCCAACTGGTCGACAAGCTCAAGGAATACGGTGCCAAAGGCGACTTCAGTTTCGTGAAGGTGCAGCGTGGCATGTTTTCGTATTCTGGCCTGAACGCCGCCCAGGTTGAGCGCCTGCGCGAAGAGCATGCCATTTATGCCGTCAGCTCCGGTCGCATTTGTGTCGCGGCACTCAACAGCGGCAACATCGACGCCGTGGCCAAGGCGATGGCTGACGTCATCAATACGTAAACAGTCCTGCCAGCGTGAAGGACTGGTGCACATGACGAGCGTTCTTCAAACCTTTACCAACGTGCGCCGCCACGAGGCCGTCCCGACCTTTGTCGCAGGGTTGTTCTTTTTTTGCGTACTCACCGCCTTGATGGTGGTGCGTCCCGCACGCGAGGCGCTGGGCATGCAGCGCGGGATCGACGCCATTCGCTGGCTCTTCGTGGCGACGCTGGTGACCACGCTGGTGGTCAATCCTGTCTTCGGTCTGCTCGTCAGCCGATTCCGCCGCATGGCCTTCATTTCCACGACCTATTTGTTCTTTGCCTTCGGTTTGCTGGCTTTCTACACGGTGCTGGTCCTGGCTCCCAAACATATTGGCGAGACAACGGGTCAGGTTTTTTATGTCTGGTTCAGCGTGTTCAACCTGTTCGCAACCATGCTGTTCTGGGCGGTCATGACAGACCGATTTTCCATGGAACAAAGCGAGCGGCTGTTTGGCGCGATTTCTCTGGGCGGCACGCTGGGTGCAATGTTCGGCCCCTGGGTGGCCAGTGTGCTGGCCCGGCCCTTCGGAACACCCATTCTGCTACTTGTTGCCGCCGGCTTCCTGGTACTGGCAGTTGGCGCGGCCTGGTGGCTGGCAGCGCTGCAGACCCACAACGGTGGCAGCGCAGCCGACACCGCCGCCAGCCCGGCGCACGAGACGCCAGAACATGCGGTCATCGGAGGCAGCGCCTGGGAAGGCATTGGGGCAGTCTTTCGCTCGCCGTACCTGCTCGGGATTTCAGCCTATGTACTGATCGTGGCGGTGATGGCAACAATCCTCTACTTTACCCGCCTGCAAATGGTCGCCGCGCTCGGCCTGGATATGGACACGCGCACCGCGACGTTCGCGCGGATCGACCTCTACACACAAGTCGCCACGTTTGTCCTGCAAGCCCTGGTCACCGGCCACCTGATGAAACGACTCGGTGTGCCGATCACGCTCGCCTTGCTGCCCATTACCATGATGCTGGGATTTATCGGACTGGCGATGCTGGGTTCGCTGGCTGCCCTGATTGCACTGGATGCGGCGTTCAAGGCCGTTCAGCGTGGCGTGATGCGCCCTGCTCGCGAAACGCTGTTCACGACCACTGCGCGCGCAGACCGCTATAAGGCCAAGGCATTTATCGATACGTTCGTTTACCGGGGCGGTGACGCCATCGGTGCCCAAACTGAAGGGTTCCTCGGGCGTCTGGGGATGGGACTCGCCGGGCTCGCCTGGTTTGCTGTGCCGCTGGCAATACTATGGATGGTGCTGGGCTTGTGGCTGGGTTACGCGCAGCGACGCCAGGTGGCCATTGGACTCAAGCCCTAGGAGAATCTTGATGATGAACCGTCGCAACTGGCTAAAAAAAACGACCTGGACTGCAGCCAGTGTCCTGCCGCTGGGGTCGAAACTAACCTGGGCCGCCCAAGCCCTGTCGGGCGGGGGGCTGATCACCCGCGCCATTCCTTCGACCGGCGAGAAACTGCCGATCATTGGCCTGGGGAGTTCCGCCACTTTTTCGCAGGTTGCTCGCACCGAGGACATTGATGCGCTCAAGGCGGTCATGCGCACCATGGTTGAGCTGGGTGGTTCCGTGTTTGATACGGCCCCGAGCTACGGGGCCTCTGAAGACGTCGCAGGAAAAATTGCCCAGGAACTGAAGATCGCGAACAAGCTGTTCTGGGCCACCAAACTCAATGTCGCACGCGGCGGGCCAGCCGACGCCGCTGCCGCACGCAAGCAGCTCGAGACCTCATTCCAGCGCATCGGGCAGCCCGTCATCGACCTCATCCAGGTACACAACATGGGCGACATCGCGACACAGCTCCCCATCCTGCGCGAGTATAAACAGGCAGGCCGAATCCGCTACATTGGCGTCACCACGACCTTTGACAGTCAATATGCAGAACTGATCCAGAGCATGCGGACCGAAAAGCCGGACTTCATCGGCACAAACTACGCCATCGACGATCGATACGCAGAGGAAGCCATCCTGCCGCTCGCACGCGAGCATGGTATTGCCGTGCTGGCCTACGCGCCCTTTGGTCGATCCCGCCTATGGAGCCGCGTCGCCGGGCGCAAGGTGCCAGACTGGGCCAGTGCGTTCGACGCGACCACCTGGGCGCAGTTTTTCCTGAAGTATGTTGCCAGCCATCCTGACATCACCTGCATCACACCCGCTACCAGCAAACCAGCAAACATGGTCGACAACATCGCGGGTGGCATCGGGCGCCTGCCTGACCAGAACATGCGAAAACAGATGGTGGAGTTGATCAATAGCCTGCCTGGCGCCTAGGGTTTGCATTTTCTCAAACATTGGCGCACAATTTGCACTGTATATAAATACAGGTTAATGCCCAGACCATGACCATCAAACTCACTGACCGGCAACAGCAAATCCTGGATTTGATCCGTCATGCCATCTCCAGCACGGGGTTTCCCCCCACGCGCGCTGAAATTGCACAGTCCCTTGGGTTTCGCTCAGCCAATGCCGCAGAAGACCATCTGCGGGCACTGGCGCGCAAGGGTGTGATTGAGCTGACAGCTGGCGCATCACGCGGTATTCGCCTGACCGACGCCGCACGCGGGATTGACGACACGCTCGACAGTACTGAGTCCGGACCTGAACGTTACGGGGTGCGCACCGCATCAGGAATCGGCCACATCCTGCTGCCGCTGATCGGGCGCGTGGCAGCCGGCTACCCGATACTTGCCGCTGAAAACATTGAAAAAGAGCTCAGCGTGGACCCCAACATGTTCACGCAACGTCCTGATTACCTGCTCAAGGTCAAGGGCCTGAGTATGCGCGACGCCGGCATCCTTGATGGCGATCTGCTCGCCATCAAGAAGACAACGGATGCGCGCAACGGTCAGATCGTGGTGGCCCGCATTGACAGCGAGGTCACCGTTAAGCGCCTGAGCAAACACGGCTCGGTGATCGAACTGCACCCTGAAAATCCAGATTTTGAACCCATTGTCATTCGGCCCGGCCAGGACTTCTCGCTCGAAGGTATTGCCTTAGGCCTGATTCGCACTTCACCGCTGCACTAGGACGGGGCTGAACAAGCCTCTCCTCTACACCGCCTATTTCAAACGCGTCGCAGTCCTCAGTCTCTTGTCGCGGTGTTTATTCTTCAGCGCGCAATCGCTGCAGCGCCCGACGGTCTCTTTTGGTCGGACGGCCTTCAATATTTTTCGACGGTTCGGTATACAGTCGGCGTTGTTCTGTCGCCGTCTGCCGCGCAAGCATACTTTGCGCAGTTTCCTCAAATAGCAGGCGTGCCAACGGTGCCGAGCGTCTGGTTTCGGTCAATGCACGAACCAGCAATTCCATGTGTTCCTGCTCACGCGTAATCACCAGGCGATCAGCAAGCTTGAGCGCACGCGCCGGCTTGGCGCGTTCCCCATTCAACAGCACACGACCGGCCTCAACCGCAGTGGTCGCCAACGACCGGGATTTAAAAAATCGCGCCGCCCACAGCCACTTGTCCAGACGTACCGATTCAACGGCTGTATGCATGCAAATCTCGATGAAGGGCGACAGGCGCCTGACCACAAAAAAAAGCGTCAGCTCAAGTTCATTGACACTGACGCCCTTCTCTTACTACGTTGATCGCAATCGATTAGTGTTTAAGCACCGGGTCGGTTGCTGCCGGGGCAACGGGGGCAGCCACCACCGCCTCTGCAGGAGTTTCCTCCGGCAAGGGTTGTGGCACACGTTCCAGCGCAGTTTCCAGCACTTTATCAATCCAGCGCACGGGTACGATCTCAAGCTGATTTTTGACCGCGTCAGGGATCTCAGCCAAGTCCTTGACGTTTTCTTCTGGAATCAACACGGTTTTAATCCCACCGCGGTGCGCCGCAAGCAGTTTTTCCTTCAGTCCACCAATGGCCAACACCTCACCGCGCAGGGTAATTTCACCCGTCATGGCCACATCGGCACGCACCGGAATGCGTGTCAAGGCAGACACGAGCGCCGTCGTAATGGCAGCACCGGCAGAAGGACCGTCCTTTGGGGTTGCCCCTTCCGGAAAGTGCACGTGAATATCACGTTTTTCAAAGACTGAGTCTGCAATACCCAGGCGACGCGCCCGGGCACGCACCACACTGCGCGCGGCTTCAACCGACTCTTTCATGACGTCGCCCAGCGAACCTGTGCGCTGGATCAGGCCTTTGCCTGGCATGTCCGCCACTTCAATCGTCAACAGATCGCCGCCCACTTCCGTCCAGGCCAAGCCGTTGACCTGACCGATCTGGTTGTCTTTCTCGGCCATACCAAAACTAAAGCGCCGCACACCAAGATAGTCACTCAGGTTTGCACTCTTGACTGACACCTGAACCAGCGGTTCAGTCGACTGGCCGGCTTTGCGGGCCTCGGCGTCCGCCAGCAACTTCTTGACGACCTTGCGGCAGATTTTGCCAATATCACGCTCAAGCGAACGCACGCCGGCCTCGCGTGTGTAGTAACGCACGATGTCCTGCAACGCCGACTGGTCGATCGTGAGCTCTTCGGGCTTCAGACCATTGTTTTTCATCACTTTAGCGAGCAAGTGACGTTCGGCAATGTGAATCTTTTCTTCTTCGGTGTAACCAGAAAGGCGAATGACTTCCATCCGGTCAAGCAACGCAGCCGGAATATTCAAGGTATTGCTGGTTGCGACGAACATGACGTCGGACAGATCAAAATCGACCTCGACGTAATGATCCTGGAAGGTGTGGTTCTGTTCAGGGTCAAGCACCTCAAGCAGGGCCGAGGCTGGATCGCCACGGAAGTCCATGCCCAGCTTGTCGATCTCGTCGAGCAGGAATAACGGGTTACGCACACCAATCTTGGTCATACTCTGCAAAATCTTGCCGGGCATCGAGCCAATGTAGGTGCGGCGATGACCACGGATCTCAGCTTCGTCGCGCACGCCACCTAACGCCATCCGGATGAATTTCCGGTTGGTTGCGCGGGCAATCGACTGACCAAGCGAGGTCTTACCGACCCCGGGAGGGCCCACCAGGCACAAAATGGGCGACTTGACCTTGTCAACACGTTGCTGGACCGCGAGGTACTCAAGAATGCGTTCCTTGACCTTGTCCAGACCATAATGGTCATTGTCGAGTACCGACTCGGCGTTCGGGATCGAGTTATTGACCTTGCTCTTCTTGCGCCACGGCAAACCAATCACGGTGTCGATGTAGTTGCGCACGACGGTCGCTTCGGCCGACATGGGCGACATCAGCTTGAGCTTCTTGAGTTCGCCATCGACCTTTTTGCGCGCATCCTTGGGCAGGTGGGCGGCAATAATCTTTTTCTCGAGCTCTTCAATGTCGGCGCCTTCTTCACCTTCGCCGAGTTCTTTTTGAATCGCCTTGACCTGTTCGTTCAGATAGTAGTCACGCTGACTTTTTTCCATCTGTTTCTTGACACGACCACGAATCCGCTTTTCGACTTGCAAAATGTCGATTTCAGCCTCAAGTTGCGAAAGCAGCGCCTCCAGACGCCCAGAGGTCGGGAAGACTTCAAGCATTTTCTGCTTTTGCTCAAGCTTGAGCGGCAGGTGCGCGGCGATCGTGTCAGCCAAGCGCCCGGCATCGTCAATACCAGCCAGCGATGTCAGGATTTCCGGAGGAATTTTCTTGTTGAGTTTGACGTACTGCTCAAACTGACTGACGATCGCGCGACGCAGGGCTTCGATCTCAGCACCAACGGACGCGTCGGGCTCAATCGGCATCACTTCGGAGGTGAAGTGCGTATCGGCGTCCTGGATGGATGCGACACGCGCGCGTTGCGCCCCCTCTACCAACACCTTGACAGTCCCATCAGGGAGTTTCAGCATCTGAAGGATGGTTGCAATACAGCCGATTTCGTAAACGTCATCCGGTGTCGGATCGTCTTTTCCAGCGGACTTCTGGGCGGCAAGCATAATGCTCTTGCCAGCTTCCATTGCGGCTTCAAGGGCCCGGATGGAACGCGGACGCCCCACAAAAAGCGGAATCACCATATGGGGGAATACCACCACGTCGCGCAGGGGCAACAGCGGCAGGCTTAGTAGTTCTGCGGGCAAAATCTGGTTTCCAGACATGATGCTATCCTAAGAGAATCTCGGCAAATCTGAACGGGGCAAAGCAGCCGTCGCGAGGCCCGTATCAATACGAATATGTCTGTTATGTGGACAATAGCCGAAAATTCAAGTTCCTGTTAAGCCCAAAACAGAAAGCCCCTACGAAGGGGCTGGGAACTTGAAAAGCGCAGTGCGGAAAGCTGGAAACCGCGTCTGAAAAACAACACCAGCGACCACTTCAGGCCAAGCACGGACAGAGCAGGACCTTGGTGGCCCTGCCCTCGAACGGTCGGTCAGTCAGTCAGTCAGGCCGCCGCGTCGCGCAGCGGACGTGCGGGCGCGGCCGCCTCAACGTCGTCACTGTAGACCAGCAGCGGTTTGCCATGGCCTTCGATGGTGGCTTCGTCGAGCACCACACGCTTGACGTTGCCCTGAGTGGGTAACTCATACATGGTGTCGAGCAGTGCCTGCTCAAGGATCGAACGCAAGCCACGCGCACCTGTTTTCCGCTTGATCGCCTTGCGTGCGATGGCGCTCAGGGCCGCAGGACGAATCTCGAGTTCGGTGCCTTCCATGGAAAACAATTTTTGAAACTGCTTGACCACGGCATTTTTAGGTTCTGTCAGAATCTGGATCAACGTCGCTTCGTCCAGTTCCTGAAGGGTCGCCACAACAGGCAAACGACCCACAAGTTCTGGAATCAAGCCAAACTTGACCAGATCTTCAGGTTCGACCTCGAGGAAGGTATCGCCGGTTGACTGATCTGATTTGGAGTCAACAGAGGCGCCAAAACCGATGCCCGAACGCTCGGTACGGTTACGAATGACTTTTTCAAGTCCATCGAACGCGCCCCCCACAATAAACAGAATGTTGGTCGTGTCGACCTGAACGAAATCCTGATTAGGGTGTTTGCGTCCGCCCTGTGGCGGAACCGAGGCGACGGTGCCTTCGATCAGTTTGAGCAGCGCCTGTTGCACGCCTTCACCGGACACATCACGCGTAATGGACGGGTTGTCGGACTTGCGCGAAATCTTGTCGATTTCGTCGATATAGACAATGGCGCGCTGCGCCTTTTCTACATCGTAATTGCAATTTTGCAACAGTTTCTGGATGATATTTTCAACGTCTTCACCCACATAACCTGCTTCAGTCAGTGTGGTGGCGTCGGCCATGACAAAAGGCACATCAAGCTGACGCGCCAGCGTCTGAGCCAGCAAGGTCTTGCCCGAGCCGGTTGGACCGATCAGCAGGATGTTGCTCTTGGACAGTTCGACGCCGTCGCCCTTGATTTCACCATGACGCAGACGTTTGTAATGGTTGTACACCGCTACAGCGAGCACGCGTTTGGGTGCATTTTGCCCAATGACATACTGATCAAGAAAAGACTTGATTTCCGCGGGTGTGGGCAGATCGGTGCGAATGGACGCACGGGCGTTCGTCTCGGCCTCTTCACGAATAATGTCGTTGCACAGATCAATGCATTCATCGCACACGAACACAGAAGGCCCTGCAATCAGTTTGCGCACTTCATGCTGGGTCTTGTTACAAAACGAACAATGCAGCACTTTGTTGCCAGCTGACGCTTTCTTGTCTGACATAACGATCCATTAGAAATAACCAGCGTGAGGCAAAATGCACGCCCACCGCTGTAACAACCTGCCCTTACGCCGGATCGGCGCGAGAGGTCAGAACCTTGTCGATCAAGCCATACGATACTGCATCTGCAGCCGACATGAAGTTATCGCGCTCGGTGTCCACGGCGATACGCTCGACCGTCTGCCCGGTGTTCTGGGCCAGCATGGTGTTCAGACGTTCACGCAGGTCCAGGATCTCGCGAGCCTGAATCTGGATATCGGTTGCCTGACCCTGTGCGCCACCCGAGGGCTGATGAATCATGATGCGCGAATTGGGCAGGGAAAACCGCTTGCCCTTGTTCCCGGCAGCCAACAGGAAAGCACCCATGCTGGCGGCAAGACCCGTGCACAGCGTGGACACCTCGGGCTTGATGAAGTGCATGGTGTCGTAGATTGCCATGCCTGCGTAAACCGATCCACCGGGCGAGTTGATATAGAGTGCGACGTCCTTGTCGGGGTTCTCTGATTCGAGAAACAGCAACTGTGCGACGATCAGGTTGGCGGACTGGTCGTTGACCGGACCCACCAGGAAGATCACGCGCTCTTTAAGCAGGCGGGAATAAATATCGTAGGAACGTTCTCCACGACCCGACTGCTCAACCACCATCGGAATGTATCCAAGCCCGGTAGGTGTCAGTGACGAACCACCGTGCATGGATGCATAAAAATCGGTAAAGCGTTGCATTTACGCAGTCCCCATGATCTGGTCAAACGGCACTTGCTCGTCTTCAACCTGAGCAGTTGCCAGAACGTGCTGCACGAGGTTGTCTTCGAGCACGATGCCTTCGACTTCAGCGCGCCGCGCACGGTCAGAAAGATAATAGCTCATGACCTGGGCGGGCTGTTCGTAATTGGCGGCGAACTCTTCGATGCGTGCGCGAACCTGCTCGGGCTTGGCTTGCAATTGTGCATGCTGGACCAGTTCGGCAACCAGCAGACCCAGACGCACACGGCGCTCAGCTTCTGCGGTGAACGCGTCGGCGGGAATCGGCATCGTGTCGGCATTTGGCACGCCGCGCTGCTTGAGCTCTTCGCGGGCAGCGACGACACGATCCTGGCTTTCGCTCTCGATCAGGGACTTGGGAATATC
Organism: uncultured beta proteobacterium; assembly: GCA_903821335.1. Lineage (GTDB taxonomy): Bacteria > Pseudomonadota > Gammaproteobacteria > Burkholderiales > Burkholderiaceae_B > Zwartia. The sequence goes on along the minus strand of CAIJKV010000339.1, from coordinate 35,163 downwards.
AAACTTGGCGGCTTCGACCAGCGCGTCCATCACGCTCGCTTTGGTGCGGCTCATTGTGCGCTGCTTGATCTCGCGCTCGATGTTGCCACGAATGTCGGCCAGCAGTTTTTCAATATCACCTTCGGCCTGGCCAAGTGACTTGGCAAATTCAGCGTCAAGCGCGGGCAGAACGGGTTCAGCAACTTCCTTGAGGGAAATCGTGAATTCAGCGGTCTTGCCTGCGACGTCCTTGCCACCGTAATCAGCTGGAAATTGAACTGGAAACACCTTGGTGTCGCCAACTTTCATGCCAACCACGGCGGCTTCGAATTCGGGCAACATACGACCCTGGCCCAGCACGAAGGGGAAGGCGTCTGCCTTGCCACCCTCGAAAGGCACGCCATCGATCGTGCCGGCGAAATCGAGTGTGACCCGATCTTCATTCACGGCTGCACGTTCGTCACGGGCGGTGTATTCGGCACGTTGCTTGCGCAGGATGTCGACCGTGCGCTGGACCTCGTCGTCGCCGACGGCTGTCACGGCACGCTTGATCTTGAGGGTCGTCAGGTCAGGGACGTCAACGGTGGGATAGACCTCGAACGTGGCGAAGAACGCCAGCGTGTTCTCGGGGGTTCCTTCGGTTTTGGGTTCGAGCTTGGGTGCGCCGGCCACACGCACGCCAGCGGCCTGGATGGCGTTTTCAAACGCCTGGCCGACCTGGCCATTGATCGCGTCGTAACGGATACCCGCGCCGTGCGAGCGTTCAAGCATGGCCATCGGGACCTTGCCGGGGCGAAAGCCCGCGACTTTTGCCGTGCGCGCGACGCGCTTGAGCTCGGCCTGAACGGCACGTTCGACATCGGCCATGGAAACAGACAATTCAACACGGCGCTCAAGGCCGGAGAGGGTTTCAACCACAGGTTGCATGAAAAACCTACCAAACAGGATGACGGAGGGCGCGCCAGACAGCCCACGCCGAATTAAGGGAACAAAATGGTGCGAAGGGCGGGACTCGAACCCGCACACCTGTTACGGCGTCAGGACCTAAACCTGGTGCGTCTACCAATTTCGCCACCTTCGCAGTAACCGAGCATTGTAGCGCACCCTCCGAGGGGTTTTCCGCACCCTGGCGCAACCAACTGGTTAAAATACCCGGATGAATCCCAGACTTGACACTTTGCAGCCCTATCCTTTCGAAAAATTGCGTGCGCTGCTGGCCCAGGCCGGCACGCCTCCCAAGGACTTGCGGCCCATCAATTTATCCATCGGCGAGCCCAAGCACGCCGCGCCGCAGTGCGTGAAAGACGCGATCGTGGGGTCGCTCGACGGCCTGTCCGTCTACCCCCCCACCAAGGGCGACCCGGCGCTGCGCCAGGCCATCAGCCACTGGATCGCGCGTCGTTACAACATGCCAGCGCCAGACCCGGAAACACAAGTCCTGCCAGCCCTGGGCTCACGAGAGGCCCTGTTCGCTTTTGCCCAGGTCGTGCTCGACCCGACCCGAACTGGCGAAATCGTTGTCTGTCCCAACCCGTTCTACCAAATCTACGAGGGCGCAGCCCTGCTGGGCGGTGCGACGCCTTACTACGTGAACTCGGACCCTGAACAGAATTTCGGCTGCGACTGGGGCACTGTTCCCGCCGAGATCTGGGCGCGCACCCGTTTGTTGTTCGTGTGTTCGCCAGGCAACCCGGCCGGAAATGTCATGTCACTTGACCAATGGAGGAACCTGTTCGAATTGTCGGACCGCTACGGTTTCGTGATTGCCTCGGATGAATGCTATTCCGAGATCTATCTCGACGAAGCCCACCCACCTCTGGGCGGCATGCAGGCGGCCTACCAGCTTGGTCGTCACGATTTTCGACATCTGGTCAGTTTCTCGAGTCTTTCCAAACGGTCCAACGTGCCGGGAATGCGTTCAGGTTTCGTGGCCGGCGACGCCAGGTTGATGGCACGCTTTCTTCTTTATCGCACTTACCACGGCAGCGCGCTGTCACCCGTGGTCTCGGCAGCCAGCATTGCCGCCTGGAATGACGAAGCCCACGTGATCGACAACCGTAGCCAGTACCGGGCGAAATTTGATGCAGTGTTGCCCATCCTGCAACCCGTGCTCGACGTCCAGCGCCCGGATGCCTCGTTTTATCTCTGGGCGGGCACGCCAGGGCCCGACCCGGAGTTTGCCCGCGACCTCCTTGGACAAACCGGCGTCACCGTGTTGCCGGGCAGCTTCGTCGGTCGCAGTGTGGATGGCGTCAACCCGGGACAGAACCGTATTCGGATTGCGTTGGTGGCCCCGCTGGCCGACTGTGTCGAAGCCGCCCACCGTATCGCGGCGTTTGTCCGCGCAAATTATTAGCCATTCATCGAGCAGCCGCTGCAACGGATCAGCATCCATGCCTTCGCCAACCCGCTCTATTTACAACGCACCAACTCCCATTCAAACAGGACTCTGAATATGACACTTGATCTGCAAACCGCCATCGAAATGGGCTGGGAAAATCGAGCCAGCCTGTCCACAGACAGCGCTGACGCGCTGGTACGCGACGCCGTCAACGACACCATCGACGCCCTCGACACCGGTCGTCTGCGCGTGGCCGAGAAGATCAAGGATGCGTGGGTGGTGCACCAGTGGATTAAAAAGGCTGTCCTGCTGTCCTTTCGCCTGAACGACAACGCCATCATGGGCCAGGCACCGATGCAGTTCTATGACAAAGTGCCGCTCAAATTCGGTGAATACGGCGACCATGCCTTCAAGACCGGCGGCTATCGTGTCGTCCCGCCAGCGGTGGCGCGTCGCGGCGCCTTTATCGGTCGCAACGTCGTGCTGATGCCTTCCTACGTGAACATCGGTGCCTACGTTGACGAAGGCACAATGGTCGACACCTGGGCCACAGTGGGTTCGTGCGCGCAGATCGGCAAGAACGTCCACTTGTCGGGCGGCGTCGGCATCGGTGGCGTACTTGAGCCCCTGCAAGCCAACCCGACCATCATCGAAGACAACTGCTTCATCGGCGCACGCTCCGAAGTCGTCGAAGGCGTTATTGTCGAAGAAAACTCCGTGCTGGCCATGGGTGTATTCCTGTCGCAAAGCACCCGCATCTATGACCGGTCCACCAAGGAAATCCATTACGGGCGCGTGCCCTCGGGCTCAGTGGTTGTGCCGGGATCCTTGCCCTCTGCCGATGGCACCCACAGTCTTGCCTGCGCCATCATCGTCAAGCGCGTCGATGCCCAGACACGCGCAAAGACCAGCATCAATGACCTGCTGCGGGCCTGACGACCCATGCGTGAATCTCCCAAAGAACCCCGTGACATGCTTCGCACCGTACGCGACCTGATTCGCTACGGCATGTCACGTTTTAGCGAAGCAAAATTGTTTTTTGGCCACGGCTCGGATAACGCCTGGGACGAAGCGGTCTACCTGGTGTTGTATGCCTTGCACCTGCCGCCCGACCAGCTTGACCCCTTCATGGACGCCAGGGTGTTGGCGAGCGAACGCGAGCGCGCACTGGTCTTGATTGATCGACGCTGCGATGAACGGGTCCCGGCCCCCTACCTCACCCACGAGGCCTGGCTCCAGGGTCTGCGCTTCTTTGTGGACGCACGCGTGCTCGTGCCCCGCTCGCCGATTGCCGAGCTGCTGTCGGCGGGACTGAGCCCCTGGATCCAGGACCCCGAGGACGTACACGGCATTCTTGATCTCTGCACGGGCTCCGGTTGCCTGGCGATCCTTGCCGCGCACCGGTTTGACCAAGCGCTGGTCGACGCCACCGACATCTCGAAAGATGCCCTGGAAGTCGCCGCCATCAACGTCACCGATCATGGGCTTGCCAACCGCCTCACCCTCTATCACGGCAGCCTGTACGACCCACTGCCTGAAGGCGCGCGCTACGACCTGATCCTCAGCAATCCACCCTACGTCAACAGCGCTTCGATGCAATCGCTGCCACGTGAATACCAGCACGAGCCCGCCCTTGCACTGGCTGGTGGCACGGACGGCATGGATCTCGTGCGCACGATCCTGGCGCAGGCGCCCGGCTACCTGACAGACCTGGGAATCCTGGTGCTTGAGATCGGCCACGAACGCCACCATTTCGAGTCCGCGTTTCCAGATCTCGACCCTGTCTGGCTCGACACGACCGAATCGTCCGACCAGATCCTGCTACTGACACGCGAGCAACTCCTACCGTGATTCGCGCAACTGGATTGACCGTCCGGCGAGGCACCAAAGTGCTGCTGGACCAAACGGATTTTGTTGTACACCCAGGCGAACGGGTAGGCTTTGTCGGGAAAAATGGCGCGGGAAAATCCACCCTGTTCGCCCTGATCCAGCACGAGATCGATGCCGATGCGGGCCAACTGGATATTCCCACCGGTTGGCGCGTGGCCAGCGTGCAGCAGGAAATTGCGTCGAGCCAGGCGCCGGCACGTGAATTCGTGATCGACGGCGATGTCCATCTGCGTGCGCTCCAGGCCGCGCGCGCAGCCCTCGGTGATCATGCGGCTGAGCATCCAGGCGACCACGCCAGCCATCACGCTGGCGACCCGTCGCCACACGCCGAGGCCCACGGTTCACGCATCGCGGAACTCGAGACCGAACTTATCGAAGCAGGTGCCTGGACCGCTGCGTCACGCGCCGAGCAATTGCTGGCAGGACTCGGGTTCACCCCGGAACAGTGGTCTCACCCGGTCGACAGTTTTTCAGGCGGCTGGCGCATGCGGCTGGCGCTTGCGCGCGCACTCATGGCGCCTTCCGAACTGCTTTTACTGGACGAACCCACCAATCACCTGGACCTCGACGCCATGCTGTGGCTTGAGCGTTGGCTATCGGCCTATGCGGGCACGGTGCTGCTGATATCGCACGACACTGAATTCCTCGATGCCGTCGCCCAGACCATTCTGCACTTTGACCAGGGCAAGCTCAACCGCTATCGCGGCGGCTATGAGGACTTTGTCACCCAGCGGTCAGAGCGGCTGCGCCAGACCAAGATTGCCTGGGAACGGCAGACTCGCGAAACCGCGCGCCTGCAGGGTTTCATCGACCGGTTCAAGGCCAAGGCGTCCAAAGCCAAGCAGGCCCAGAGCCGCGTCAAAGCCTTGGCGCGCATGGAACAACTCGCCCCGATTCATGCCGAATCCGGCATCGATATCCGCATTCCCTCGCCCGACGAAATGCCTGATCCGCTGCTGGTCATGGATGACATGCAAGCGGGGTACACCACGGCAGAGGGTGAGCCGGTCACGATCCTGCGCCACGTCAACCTGATGGTGCGTGGCGGCGACCGCATCGGTATCCTCGGGGTGAACGGCGCGGGTAAAAGCACACTGGTCAAGACACTGGCCGGGGAACTCGAACCACAAGCTGGCAGCCGCAAAGCGTCCCGTGGGCTTAACGTCGGGTACTTTGCCCAGCATCAGCTCGATATGCTCGACCTCGATAGCAGTCCGCTACAACATCTGGCACGGCTGGCACCTGACACCCGCGAACAGGAGTTGCGCAACTACCTGGGAAGCTTCGGTTTTGGTGGCGACCGCGTGATGGACAAGGTCGAACCCATGTCGGGCGGTGAAAAGGCGCGACTGGCCCTGTCACTCATCGTCTGGCAAAAGCCAAACTTGCTCTTGCTTGACGAACCGAGCAACCACCTTGACGTCGAAACCCGCGAGGCACTCACCACGGCACTGGCGGAATTTGGCGGCAGCATGCTGCTGGTTTCGCACGACAGGCACCTGTTGCGCACGACCGTAGACAGTTTCTGGATCGTTGCCGATGGTCGCGTCGAGCCTTTTGACGGCGACCTGGAGGACTACCGGGACTGGCTGATGCAGCACCAGGCGGCGGCGCGCCGCGAGGAAGCCGCCGCGCGCAGCGCCGCACGCAACGAGGCAAGCGAAGGCACCACCGTCGACGCCCCGGTGATGGACCGCAAACAACAAAAACGAGACGCCGCAACACTGCGTCAGCGCCTGGCGATCTTGCGCAAACCGCTGGAGACCAAACTGGCCAAGGTCGAAAAAGAGCTCGACCAGATACACAGTCAGATAAAAGCACTCGACAGCCTGATCGCTGATCCTGACTTGTACAACGAGGCACGCAGGCAGGAACGCGTCACGACCCTGGCGCAGCACGGCGAACTGACCAAGCGTTGTAGCCAGATTGAAGAAAGCTGGCTTGAACTGCAGGGTGAACTCGAGGGACTGGAGAGTGAGTGAGTGAGTGCGTATTTCGTCCGTAAATCGCCGTCATTTGATCTTGCGCACTCAAAACACGTTATTTGGGAATAAAATCCCGACATTCGTGCCAAGGCAACCCATTTCATCCTTTCCTTCACAGAAGAATAAACGTGAAAATCAACTGGTTTAAATCCCTGTACCTGCAAGTTCTGTTCGCCGTGACGATCGGGATCTTGCTTGGATATTTCTATCCGGCCGTTGGTGAAACCATGAAGCCGCTCGGCGATGGTTTCATCAAGCTGATCAAGATGATCATTGCCCCCATCATTTTCTGTACGGTGGTGACGGGCATCGCTGGCATGGAAAACATGAAGACCGTCGGCAAGACCGGTGGCCTGGCCCTGCTCTACTTTGAGATCGTCAGCACCATTGCTCTGATCGTCGGCCTGGTGATCGTGAACTGGTTGCAACCCGGCGCGGGCATGAACATCGACCCGAACGCGCTCGATACAAAAAGCCTGAATGCCTACACAGGCCCAGGGAAAATGCAGGGCACGGTTGACTTCCTGATGCAGATCATCCCCAACACGGTGGTGGATGCCTTCGCGAAGGGTGAAATTCTGCAAGTGTTGCTGGTTGCGATTTTGTTCGGGTTTTCCTTGCATGCGCTGGGTCAGAAAGGCCGCCTGGTGTTCGATTTTATCGACAAGATCTCGCACGTGCTGTTCAACATTGTTGGCATGATCATGAAGCTGGCCCCGATTGGTGCCTTTGGTGCGATGGCCTTCACCATAGGCAAATACGGCCTGGGTTCGTTGCTGTCACTGGGCAAACTGATGGGCACGTTCTACCTGACCTGCCTGGTCTTTGTCTTTGGTGTGCTGGGTGCGATTGCCATGTTCCACGGCTTCAGTATCTGGAAGTTCATCAAGTACATCAAGGAAGAACTCCTGATCGTGCTGGGCACCTCATCCTCAGAATCCGTACTGCCGCGCATGCTGGCCAAGATGGAAAACCTGGGGGTTAAGAAATCGGTCGTCGGGATGGTGATTCCTGCTGGCTACTCGTTTAACCTGGACGGCACCTCCATTTACCTGACCATGGCGGCGATTTTCGTCGCCCAGGCGACCAATACCCCCATGACCCTGATGCAACAGATCACGCTGCTCGCAGTATTGTTGCTGACGTCAAAAGGTGCGGCAGGTGTCACGGGCAGCGGCTTTATCGTACTGGCCGCGACACTGTCAGCGGTCGGCGGCGTGCCGGTCGCGGGCCTGGCGCTGATTCTTGGCATCGACCGGTTCATGTCCGAAGCACGCGCACTGACCAACCTGGTTGGCAACGGCGTGGCCACGATTGTGGTTGGAAAATGGTGCGACGGGGTGAACGAAGAGAAACTTCACGCACACCTGAATAACGAGACCTACGAAGACGCCAACCTGCCAGAAGAAGAACTGGTTGAAGACGAAGAAGGCGGAAAACTGCAACCTGCAGCGATCCAGCGCACGGTATAGGCTTCACCCCCGTCGCGCGGGTCAACACACGCCTGGAGCCTGACGTTCCAGGCGTTTTAACTGGCACGCGACTGTGGCAGGAACGCCGCGCTGGCCGGCCTCACGGCCGGTTACCCCTGTATGACTTCCAGCTTGGCAATGCCCAGGGCCAGCGTCTTGACGCCAACATCGCGAAACTGTATCTGCGCCTGCGCGTCCAGGCCAGAGCCCGACAACGACGTAATCGTGCCATCTCCAAAGCGTGCATGACGCACGCCCTGGCCGACCCGGAATTCCTGTGTGCCCACTTGCACCCCGGAGGTCAGGCTCCGGGCTGAAACGGGCGTCGCACGGTTTGTCGCGGCGCGACCAAACGCATCCGCCGAATAGCCACTGGACTTCCAGCGCGGTTCAGTGTCCGCCGGGCTCAGTCCCTGTCGGGGTGTAAGCCACTTGAGGTGCTCTTGCGGGATCTCTGACAGAAATCTTGAACGCATTGCATAGCGCGTCTGGCCGTGCAGCATGCGGCTTTGCGCAAGACTGAAATACAGTCGTTCGCGCGCACGCGTGATCGCCACGTACATGAGACGCCGCTCTTCTTCGAGGCCTGAAGCTTCAAGCACACTATTTTCGTGAGGGAACAGGCCTTCTTCCATCCCTGTAATGAAGACGGCGTCGAATTCAAGTCCTTTGGCCGCGTGCACGGTCATCAACTGGACAGCGTCCTGCCCCGCTTGCGCCTGGTTGTCGCCAGCTTCGAGTGAAGCGTGAGACAAGAACGCCGCAAGCGGTGACATGCCGTCCGTCATCTCAAGCCCGGCTTGGGCACTGGCAAACGCCTCGGGGTCCTGGGGCTGCTCGACCACCTTGCCGGCCGGCATGCCAGTCATGTTGGCCTCGGCGGCAAAAGCCGCAGCAGCCGAAACCAGTTCATTGAGGTTTTCAATGCGGTCCGCGCCTTCGCGATCGAGTGTGTAATGCGCGGCCAGACCGCTCTGGTCAATCACATGCTCAACCATTTCCGGCAAAGTCAACGTCAGTGTTTCCTGGGCCAACCTGGCAATCAACATGGCAAACTGCGCCAGATTGGAACCGCCCTTGCCCGCCACCCGGGCGACGGCATTCGACAGGCTCGTGTCATAGGCACGCGCCTGATCGCCAAGTTGTTCGAGCGTACGGGCACCAATGCCACGCGGTGGGAAATTCACCACTCGCATCCAGGACGTATCGTCGTTCAGATTGGCAATCAGTCGCAAATACGCAAGCGCGTGCTTGACCTCCTGACGCTCAAAAAACCGCAGACCACCGTAGACCTTATAGGCCACGCCAGCCGAAAACAGTGCGTGCTCAATCACGCGGGACTGCGCGTTACTACGGTACAGGACAGCGATTTCGCGGCGCACCCGGCCGTCAGCCACCAGCGCGCGGACTTCATCGACCAGCCACTGTGCTTCGCTCAGATCTGTCGCAAGTTCCATGACGCGGATCTGCTCGCCTGCGCCCTGCTCGGTCCAGAGATTTTTCCCCAGACGACCGGTGTTGTGGCTGATCAACGCGTTGGCAGCATCGAGGATATGGCCAAACGAGCGATAGTTTTGCTCAAGCCGGATGACGGTTCCTTTTGCGTAGTCGCGCTCGAAGTCAGACATATTTCCGACATTGGCACCACGAAACGCATAAATCGACTGGTCATCGTCTCCGACGGCAAACAACGTGGCGCCACCTCCAGCCAACAAAGTCAGCCAGCGGTATTGCAGCGTGTTGGTGTCCTGGAACTCATCGACCAGCACATGACGAAACCGACGTTGGTAATGCGTGCGCACCGGTTCGTTACGAGACAGTAATTCAAACGCCCGCAACAGCAGTTCAGGGAAATCGACCACCCCTTCGCGCTGGCACTGGGCCTCGTAAAGGGCATAGATTTCAATCATGCGGCGCCGGAAACTATCGTAGGCCTCTACGTCTCCAGGGCGCTGGCCCTCTTCCTTGGCACCGTTGATAAATCGTTGCACATCGCGTGGAGGATATTTTTCATCGTCCACGTTATTGGCTTTCAATAGTCGCTTGATGGCAGCCAGTTGATCAGCGGTATCCAGGATCTGGAATGCCTGGGGTAGTCCGGCATCACGAAAATGTGCCCGCAAAAGACGGTTACACAGGCCGTGAAAAGTACCAATCCACATGCCACGCGTGTCGATCGGCATGATCGCCGAGACCCGGGCCAACATTTCGCGGGCAGCCTTGTTGGTAAAGGTCACGGCCAGAAGCCCCTGGGGGCTGGCGTAGCCTGACTGGATCAACCAGGCGATGCGTGTGATCAGTACACGGGTCTTGCCGCTACCGGCGCCGGCGAGAACCAGGGCATGCTGCGGCGCCAGTGTGACCGCCTCACGCTGCGGCACATTAAGCTTGTCTATCATGCCGCGTAGCGACGCAGGCGCAGCGCGAACTCCTCGAGGCTGTCAATTCCACTTTGCTGGGCGCACAGACACCAGGTCTGCAGTTCATGAAGCAGTTGTTCGCTGGATGCACTCGAGCTGTCCCACAGTTTGACCAGTTCATGGCGCATCTGCACCAGGGTCGACAGCGACTGGGTCTGCGAGAGCGCCTGGTCAATCCGGGCACGTTCAGCGGGAGCAAGGTTTTCTTCCCCACGCCCCAGCCAATGGGTGGCGGCGGCAAGTTCATCGGCCTTGAGCGAACTTTGCGCGCCCTTGAGCCGTACCATTTCGACCTGGCAGGCCTGTTTCATGATGCCCGTGTAGCGGGCCAGAATTTCGTAACGATGGGCGATGACGCCTTGCAATGTGCGCAGGTCCACGCTTTTTTTGCTGGTCGCCTCAAGGAGCAGTCGTGGCGCGACTTTCTTGATCTTGGCCAGGCCAAGCGCCTTCAGTCCGCAAATGTAGACCCAGCCGATATCAAGCTCATACCACTTGCTGGAAAACTTGGCGGAGGTCCCGTAGGCGTGGTGATTGTTATGGAGTTCTTCTCCGCCAATCACGATACCCCAGGGAAATACGTTGGTGCTGGTGTCGGGAGAGGCAAAATTGCGATAGCCCCAATAGTGACCGATACCGTTGACCACGCCGGCCGCCCAGAAGGGAATCCAGGCCATTTGAACCGCCCAGATTGTCAGGCCCATTGTGCCAAACAACGACACGTCGATGACCAGCATGAGCAGGATTCCAGTCGCGCTGTGGCGTGAATAGATGTTGCGCTCAACCCAGTCGTCTGGCGTGCCGTGGCCGAACCTGGCGACTGTTTCAGCATTTTTGGATGCCACGCGATACAGTTCAGCGCCGCGGAACATGACCCTGCCAATGCCGTAGATCATGGGCGAATGCGGGTCGCCTTCGCGCTCGCAGCGCGCATGGTGTTTACGGTGAATGGCGACCCATTCCCTGGTGACCATGCCGGTGGTCATCCACAACCAGAAGCGAAAGAAATGCATGACAACCGGGTGCAGATCGAGCCCCCGATGGGCCTGACTGCGATGCAAGAAGATCGTGACGCCGCAAATGGTGATGTGCGTCACCACCAGCGTGTAGACAAGGACTTCCCACCAAGAGGCCTGGAGCAGGCCACCGGCGGCAAAAGAAATGATGTCATTCATGAATGTGTAACGTTCCTGCTTCAAAAATAAGTGTCGCGATTTTAACGTACCCGCGCTGGATATGGCATCGAGCCCTTAGAATATTATCGCGTCATATCAAGGTGATAGACCAAATATCCGCTGTGTGCGACTAGGCCTGCGCCACGGGCTCTGACGGTGCCAACTGCTCGGGTGCGGGTTCATCCTGCGCCACGTCGGCAACCACCTTGGCCACCGAGGCCTTGCGCCGTTCGAACACTGCAGCGAAAAACCCGTCGGTCCCGTGGACATCCGGCCGGAGCTTGAAATAGGGGCCTTCGATCTGCAAGGGGGTTCGCGCCGCCAGGATGGGCGCGGCGTCAATCAGTTCAAATTCCGGGTGGTTGGCCAGAAAATATTCTGCCTGCGCCTCGTTTTCCTCGGGCAGGATGCTGCAGGTGGCGTAAACCAGTCTGCCGCCCGGTGCCACGCAACGCGCGGCGCTGGCAAGAATACGAGCCTGGAGTGCGGTCAGTTCATACAGGCTCTGTGCGGACTGCCGCCACTTCAGATCCGGATTGCGACGCAATGTCCCCACGCCGCTGCACGGGGCATCAACCAGCACGCGCTGGGCCTTGCCGGCCAGCCGGCGCACACGCACATCATTTTCGTGCTCAATCGCCACGGGGACCACATTAGACAGCCCGCTGCGCGCGAAACGCGGCTTGGCCCGGGCCAGGCGAGCTGCCGACACATCAAATGCGTACAAGCGCCCAGTCGAACGCATCAGCGCACCCAGCAACAAAGTCTTGCCACCCGCGCCAGCGCAGAAATCGATGACCATCTCGCCACGCTTGGGTCCCACCAACAAGGCAAGCAACTGGCTACCCTCGTCCTGGACCTCGATGAGGCCATGTTCGAACTGATGCCACTTGTTCATGGCAGGACGACCCCTGAGGCGAATTCCCCAGGGTGAATACGGCGTTGCGACCGGCGCATGGCGCACGCCATTGCCCCGGGTCAGGTCGGCCAGCATCTCGTCGCGGTCGGCCTTCATGGGATTGACGCGAATGTCGAGCGCCGCAGGCTCATTGAGCGATTGCGCCAGTGCCTCGACATCGGGCATGTCCTGGATACGGATAAACAGCCAGTCGGGAAGACTGGTGCGGATCGGCAGCGAGAGGGACAGCGGGTCGATCTGCGCCACGTGCTCGACCCAAGCCTGCTCGCCCTGGTCGAGCACCGGCAAGACGCGTTCAAGGCCGATTGTGGACACGGCGCCCTGTATCGCGAGACGCTTAACTGCGTTTCCCACACCACTTTCAGCCATCTGGCGGTAGCGGCGAAGGTGACGCAGTACGTCATACACCGCCTCGGCCACTTCACCGCGGTCCCGGATTCCCAGCGAGGGATGTGCACGAAACCAGTGCGACACGACGGAGTCAGCCGCAAATTCCCAGGTCAGAACCTCTTCGAGCACCTGACGAATTTGCTCGATGCGGATCGCCATGGGTGACAAACGCGGTTTGGCTGGCGCGTCGGGACGGCCCGGTGTGCCATCTGCCCAAAGGCGCCCTGGCTTGGCCGACGGTTGACTGTTGCTGCCGCCATATTCCCGACCAGTGCCCGATCTCGAATCGCCCGACCGGGATGGGTGACTGGGCCTTGGCGCATGTCTGGAAGGTGCGTCGGGGCGGCCTGCCGAACTGTCTGTCCACGGACGCCCTGGCTTGGCCGACGGTTGACTGTCGCTGCCGCCGTATTCACGACCGGTGCCGACTCGGGAATCGCCAGGCTGGTATTGGTGAATGGGTCTTGGCGCCGCTGGTCGCGCAACGCCCGGGCGAGGGTCTGCTGAACGCGCGGCGACCGGTCGTGGTTCGCGAGGTGGTGCACCGCGCGGGGCACCACCAGGCGCGCCGCGCGGTTCCCCACGGGGCTCGGCACGCGGCTCAGCTCTGGGTCCACTGCGGGTTTCACTACGTGGTTCGCTACGGGGTTCGCTACGTGGTTCACTACGTGATTCAGCGCGGGGCCCACTACGGGGTTCACTCCGGGGTTCAGCACGCGCGCCACTTGTCCGGGCCCGGAATTCGGCGAGCTTGGACCGTGATGCTCCCGATCCGACCCGGGCTTCACTTGTCTTGGGGCCGGGACGACGGCTGGGTGTGCGTGCATTGTTCATCATTCGTGCTCCGATATAAACAGTCTGGACGGGGCTCCGTCGACCTGCACCCTCTGGTCCTGCATCAGGTGTACACGCCCTTGCGCGAGCCAACTCGCGACCTGCGGATACACCACGTGTTCAACACTCAGTACGCGTCGAGCCAGGGTTTCTGGCTTGTCGTCTTCTTTGACCGGAACCACGCCCTGCGCGATGATTGGCCCGTGATCCAGGAGCGGTGTCACGAAGTGCACCGTACAGCCATGCGCCTGCACACCTTTTGCCAATGCCTGGGCATGCGTATGCAACCCGGGAAACGCTGGCAACAGTGACGGGTGAATATTGACCAGGCGTCCCGAATAATGCTGCACAAATTCTGGTGTCAGCACCCGCATGAAGCCAGCCAGCAGCACGTAATCGGGTTCAAACTGGTCAATTTCAGCGGCAAGCGCCGCATCAAATGTCTCGCGCGAGGAAAAATTGGTGTGCGCCACGACCCGCGTTGCGATACCCTGACCTTGTACCCAGGCCAGTCCTGCTGCGTCGGCACGACTGGAAATGACTGCCAGAACATCAGCGGGACACGCATTTTGCTGGCAGGCACGCACAATCGCCTGCATGTTTGACCCCAGCCCGGAGATCAATATGACAAACCGACGGGGTAAAAATGTAGTCGCGGGCATGGCGTTCCAAAAACAAATCAGCCTTAAATTGTAAACTGTTGCCCGTGAAAACCTCCCTTTGCATGAATCGCCAGCCTTGCGCCCAGTCCGGGCGCCACTCCACTGCCCTGTCAATCGGCAATTTTGACGGTGTCCACCGCGGCCACCAGGCCGTGTTGCAATCCGTTTGCGCCGCCGCGCAACCCTTGGGGCTGACGCCTGCGGTGCTGACCTTCGCGCCCCACCCGCGTGAGTATTTTTCCAGACTCACCCACCGACCCGAGCTTTGTCCCACCCAGATCACCGCCCTGCGCGATAAGCTGACTGCGTTGGCCGATACAGGCATGCGACAGATCACCGTGGCCAGGTTTAACCGCCAGATGGCTGAAATGTCCGCTGAGGACTTCGTCAAACAGCTCCTGATCGAACGTCTGCAGGTACGCTGGCTGCTGGTAGGCGAAGACTTCCGGTTCGGACACAAGCGCGCCGGCGATGTCGACCTGCTGCGCGCGCTGGGTCGCGACCACGGCATGGACGTGCACACGCTGTCCGACATTACCGATGCCCACGGCCACCGCATCTCAAGCTCCGAGGTGCGCGCAGCCCTGGCGGTCGGCGACCTGACCCACGCCGCGCACTTGCTTGGCCGCAATTACGCCATGAGCGGCCACGTGATACACGGACAGAAGCTGGGCCGCACTCTGGGCATCCCGACCCTCAACATGCGCGTGGCACCCCGTTGCGCCGCCCGCTCCGGGGTTTACGTGGTGCGGGTCCATGGCCTGGGCACGGCTGCCTTGCCCGGCGTGGCGAGCCTGGGCGTGCGACCAACCGTCGAGGACGACGGTCGGGTTCTGCTTGAAACCCATCTGCTCGATACCAAAGTCGATGCATACGGTAAACTCATACGCGTTGAGTTCCTGCAACACGTGCGGGACGAAGAAAAATTCCCGGATCTCCCAACCCTGACCGCGGCCATGCATGACGATGCGCAGCATGCGCGCGCATATTTTGCGTTTCATGGACTATAAAAAAACACTCAATCTGCCCGACACCCCCTTTCCAATGCGTGGCGACCTGCCTAAGCGCGAACCTGGATGGGTCACACAATGGCAAGAAAAGCGCGTCTACCAGGCTATCCGCCAGGCCAGTCTCGGTCGCCCAAAATTTCTGCTGCACGACGGTCCACCCTACGCCAACGGTGATATCCACATTGGTCATGCCGTCAACAAGATCCTGAAGGACATTATTGTCAAAAGCCGCAACATGGCAGGCTTTGACGCTGCCTATGTGCCTGGCTGGGACTGCCATGGCATGCCGATCGAGATCCAGATCGAGAAGAAATTCGGCAAGCACCTGCCCGTGGCAGAGGTACAGGCCAAGGCGCGCGCCTATGCACTGGAACAGATCGACCGCCAGAAAAAGGACTTTGAACGTCTGGGCGTGCTGGGCGACTGGGATCGCCCCTACCTGACGATGAATTTCAGTAACGAAGCCAATGAAATCCGGGCGCTGGGGCGCATCCTTGAACATGGCTACGTGTTTCGCGGTCTCAAGCCCGTGAACTGGTGCTTTGACTGTGGTTCAGCACTCGCCGAAGCTGAGGTTGAATACGCCGACCGCACCGATCCCGCCGTCCACATCGCCTTTCCCTTTGCCGATACCGACGGCCTGGCGCGCGCCTTTGGCGTGGACCACGTCGACGCGGGCGCAATCGTCATCTGGACCACCACGCCGTGGACGATTCCGTCCAACCAGGCCCTGAACCTGCACCCTGAATTCGACTACGCGCTGGTACGCGTGAGCCCGGCACCCGCAACGGGCAGCCTGCTGATCATGGCAAAGGACCGTGTCGCGGCCTGCCTGCAAGAGTGGGGCATGACCGGCGAAATCCTGGCGCAATGCACCGGCCAGGCACTCAGCCTCATGACCTTCAAGCACCCGCTGGCACAGTTTGATCCGGGCTACGACCGTGTGGCTCCGGTGTATCTCGGCGATTACGTCACGCTTGATACGGGTACCGGCGTCGTGCACTCGGCTCCCGCCTATGGTATCGAAGACTTTCTGTCGTGCAAGGCGCATGGCATGAAAGATGCCGACATCCTCAGTCCAGTGATGGGCGACGGCCGTTTTATCAACAGCCTGCCGGGCTTTGGCGGCCTGTCCATCTGGAAAGCCAACCCCGTCATTATCGAAGCACTGACCCAGGTCGGCACACTACTCAAGACTGAGCCAAACCAACACAGTTACATGCATTGCTGGCGCCACAAAACGCCGATCATCTACCGCGCGACCAGCCAGTGGTTCGCAGGCATGGACCTCCAGCCCAACACCGGCGAACCCACCTTGCGTTTGAGTGCGCTCGCTGCCATTGAAGCGACCGACTTTTTCCCCGCCTGGGGACGCGCCCGACTCCATGCCATGATCGCCAATCGCCCTGACTGGACGTTGTCGCGACAGCGCCAATGGGGCGTGCCGATGGCGTTCTTTATCCACAAGGAAACCGGTGCTCTGCACCCCAACACCCCCGCACTGCTCGAAGAGGTGGCCAAGCGGGTCGAGGTCGGTGGTATCGAGGCGTGGCAAGCGCTGGACCCTGCCGAATTGCTGGGAGACGACGCCGCGCACTACGAAAAGAACCGCGATACCCTGGACGTGTGGTTCGATTCAGGCACCACGCACTCAACGGTCCTCGGTGGCCCCAATAACCAGGACCACGGCTCACACGGCGACGTCCTGTCCTGGCCCGCTGATTTGTACCTCGAAGGTTCCGATCAGCATCGCGGCTGGTTCCACTCGTCGCTGCTCACGGGCTGCATGCTTTATGGCCGCGCACCCTACAAGAGTCTGCTGACGCATGGCTTCGTGGTCGATGGCCAGGGTCGCAAGATGAGCAAGTCCGTGGGCAACGTCATCGCGCCCCAGAAAGTGTCGGACAGCCTGGGCGCAGAGATTCTGCGCCTGTGGGTAGCCAGCACCGACTATTCAGGTGAACTGTCGATTTCAGACGAAATCTTAAAGCGCGTGGTCGAGGGGTACCGTCGGATCCGCAACACCCTGCGCTTCCTGCTGGCCAACCTTGCTGATTTTGATGCCGCGCACGATGTCGTGCCCATCCGTGACCTGTTGGAAATCGACCGATACGCAGTCGCCATGACGTCGCACATGCAAACTGACATCCTTGCGGGCTACGCGCGCTACGACTTCCATCCGGCCATGGCGCGCCTGCAGACATTTTGCTCTGAAGACCTGGGTGCGTTTTACCTTGATGTCCTGAAAGATCGTCTCTACACCTCGGCACCTCGCAGCCTGGCTCGCCGTTCGGCCCAGACGGCTTTGCTGCATATTACGTATTCGCTGCTCAAGCTCATGGCGCCGATTCTGTCCTTTACCGCAGAAGAGGCCTGGGGCATCCTGGGTGCCACGTCGCTGGCGCCAGCCTCCGGCACACCCCGTCTGACGATTTTTACCGAGTGTTACCACGACCTGCCTGAAGTCTGCGACGCGCCGGCGCTGCAAACCCGCTGGGGCAGGCTGCGGGAAATCCGTGCCCTGGTGATGCGCAAGCTGGAAGCGCTGCGCACTGCCGGCAGCATCGGCTCATCCCTGCAGGGTGAAGTCGACATTAGCGCCAGCGGTGAAGATCTGGCGTTGCTGCAAAGTGTCGCCCAACAGCTTGCGTATATCTTTATCGTGTCACGCGTCAGCTTGCATGCCGCAGACGGCGATCTGGCGATTTCCATCGCCCCGTCGTCGCACCAGAAATGCGAGCGCTGCTGGCACTACAGGGAAGACATCGGCCAAGACGCCGAGCATCCACATATTTGTGGACGCTGCGTGGCCAACCTGCACGAGGCGGCGCAATCCGCCGGTCGCTGACATGACCCAGCCGCCAGCACCGGACCTGCACGCGCAAGCTTATCGCGGGATGGGCAGGTGGCTGATACTGTCCCTGTTGCTGGTGCTTGCTGACCAACTCACCAAGTACGGTTTCAACGCGAACTTGCGTCCGGGCGAGCGCATCACCGTGCTGCCGTTCTTTGACTGGACGCTGTTGTTCAACCCGGGTGCTGCCTTCAGTTTCCTGGCCAATGCCGATGGCTGGCAGCGGTGGTTCTTTACTGCGCTGGCCCTGGGGGCGGCTGGCTTCATCCTGTGGATGATGCACCAGCACCGCGCACAGCACCGGTTCATGCTGGCGCTCGCGATGATTCTTGGCGGAGCCCTTGGCAACGTCATCGATCGTATCGTCCACGGGCACGTGATCGATTTCCTGCTGTTCTACTGGCACGACTGGTACTACCCTGCTTTCAATCTGGCAGACATCGCCATCACGCTTGGGGCGATCCTGCTCATTCTTGACGAACTTCTCCGTCTCAGAGGCTTGCATGCAAGATCTTCATGACAAACGCATCGTACTGGGACTGTCAGGCGGCATCGCCTGCTACAAAGTTGCCGAGCTCGTACGCAGGATGATTGAGTTGGGTGCGACGGTTGACGTCGTCATGACCGAAGCCGCGACGCACTTCATTACCGCCACGACCATGCAGGCACTATCGGGGCGCCCCGTGTTTGTCGACGCCTGGGATGCACGCCTGCCCAATCACATGCCACACATCGACCTGACACGTGGCGCCGACGCCGTGCTGATCGCACCGGCATCGGCAGACTTTCTGTCCAAACTGGTCAACGGACGCGCGGACGACCTGCTCTCGACACTCTGCCTGGCGCGCGCCTGCCCACTGCTGGTCGCCCCGGCGATGAATCGCGAGATGTGGGCCGCGGCCCCCACGCAGCGCAACGTGCAACAACTGATCGCCGACGGCGTGACCGTCCTGGGTCCCGGAGTTGGCCCGCAGGCTTGCGGCGAGACGGGCGACGGTCGCATGCTCGAGCCCGCACAGTTGTTGGCCGAAATGATCGGTTTTTTCCAACCAAAAAGCCTGCTCGGCAAGCGCGTGCTCATCACAGCCGGCCCGACCGTCGAACCGATCGATCCGGTGCGCGTCATCAGCAACCGGTCTTCCGGCAAGACCGGCTACGCCCTCGCGCGCGCGGCCTGGGAGGCCGGTGCCCAGGTTGTACTGGTCTCGGGCCCCACTGCACTACCGACGCCCTATGGTGTCACACGCTGCAGTGTCGAGTCCGCACAACAGATGTACGATGCCGTCATGGCGCAGGTTCCGGGCAGCGACATTTTCATTGCCGTCGCCGCCGTCGCCGACTGGCGGGTCGCGAACGTCGCGACAGACAAAATCAAGAAAAACAGCAACCAGACACCCGATCTTTCCTTTGTGCCCAACCCCGACATTCTGGCGGCCGTCGCGGCCCTCAAGGACGGTCCCTGGTGCGTGGGTTTCGCCGCCGAGACGCAACGCATGTCGGAGTTTGCCCAGGAGAAGCGCTTACGCAAAGGGATCCCCATGCTGGTGGGCAACCTGGCCCAGCACGTCATGGACGCTGAGGACACCACAGTGTCCGTCTTTGACGCAGAGGGGGAACACGCCCTGCCAAAAGGATCCAAGCAGGCGGTTGCCCGTGACATTATCCGCGCGATCGTGGCGCGCCTGCCAGCCCACCGCAGCTAGGCTGCGATCACCGCCCATGGAAGCCCTGATTTCCCAGACCGGTGATTTCATCCGGACGCATCAGGTCTGGGCTGGACCGATTGTCTGCCTGCTGACTTTTGGCGAATCGATGCTGGTCATTGGCATGCTGCTGCCCGCCACGGCCGTGCTGCTCATGACGGGCGGCCTGGTTGGCAATGGCACGCTCGACGCCGCCCCCATCCTGCTGTGGGGTTTCCTGGGTGCGGTCACAGGCGACACGATTTCGTATTGGATCGGCACGTGGCTCGGACGTGGCGTGATGAAGTGGCGACTGCTTAAACGGCATCGAACCGACGTGGCGCGCGCGCGACTATTTTTTTATCGCTATGGGTTCTTCGCTGTACTGATCGGGCGTTTCCTGGGCCCGATCCGAAGCACAATTCCGACGATTGCTGGCATCATGGGCATGCCTCAAATTCGATTTCAGTTGGCCAATTTTCTGTCCGCACTCGTGTGGGTGCCGGGTCTGCTTGCGCCAGGCTTTCTTGCCGCACGCGGCATTGATGCCGCGCAGCAGTCCGGATCGACGATGCTCTATGCCGCCCTGGGTTTCTCGGTCGTCGTCGGCGTGCTGTTGTTCATCCTGTTTTCACGCCAACGCAAACCAGGCAGACGGCGCCACAAAACTCCTCCACCCAATACTGACAGACCACATCACAAATGAAACCCGTTGAACTCAAGATTCTCGACCCACGCATGCGTGACCAACTTCCTGCCTACGCCACGGCAGGATCGGCTGGACTGGATTTGCGGGCATGTCTGGCAGCTCCGTTGGTGCTGGAACCCGGCACCACACATCTGATCCCGACCGGTCTGGCTCTGCATGTCGCCGACCCCGCCTATGCCGCCGTGATTCTTCCGCGCTCGGGACTGGGTCACAAGCATGGAATCGTGCTGGGTAACCTGGTGGGGCTGATCGATTCCGATTACCAGGGGCCGCTGATGGTGTCGGCCTGGAATCGCAGCAGCACTGCCTATACGCTGCAACCGCTCGAGCGTCTCGCTCAACTTGTGGTGTTGCCGATCACTCAGGTCCAGTTCACCGTCGTCGAAGAATTCGAACAATCCACGCGCGGCGATGGTGGTTTTGGCAGCACTGGCAAGGCCTGACTCACAACGACTGACACCGCGCATGCAGCCTCACCACCGGCGGCCCTGGCCGGCCGGGTGTGAGGTGACGCTGGCCACTTTGCTCAGGGCTGTGCGTAAGAGAACTTGTTATCGCGTATGGTCGCCATGACGCGCGCGCGTTCATCGAAGCCCTGATGATCCTTGTCGCTGACATTGAGCACACCATTGGGCACAGTCAGGTCACGCGTGGCTTCCAGCGCGTCGCGCAACGCGACACGAAACTCTGGTGTACCAGGCTTGGCACCCGTCTTGAGTGCACGCGTCACCGCGGAATCCAGCAACATCCAGGCACCCCAGGCATCACCTGCGAATTGCGTCAGGGAATTCGGACCGTATTGAGCTTCATAACGATCAGCGAATTCAAGTGCCACCTTGCGCACCGGGTTGCCTGCGGGCAACTCACGCGCGACCACGCCTGGGCCGGTGGGGAACAGCGTGCCTTCCACATCTTTGCCACCAATCTTGAGGAACTCAAGCGTGCCGATCCCGTGTGTCTGATAGATCTTGCCGGTGTACCCACGACCAACAAGCGTCTTCTGTGGCAACGCAGCAGGAGTGCCTGCACCCGCAATGAGAATCGCGTCAGGCTTGGCCGCCATTAACTTGAGTACCTGCCCGGTGACGGACTGGTCGGTTCGCTGGAACGTTTCCTGGCCAAGAATCTTGGGGTTGCCGTCGGCCGCAATGGCGAACTCTTTCGCCCACCCTTCGCCATAGGAATCTGCAAAACCAATGAGACCGATCGTCTTGATGCCACGCCGACGCATGTCCTCAACCAGCGCACTGGCCATCAGGGAATCGTTTTGCGGCAGTTTGAAGGCCCAGCGTTTCTTGGGATCATTCGGGGGAGCCACAATCGAGACCGAAGCCGCCAGCGCGATCATGGGCGTGCCGGTTTCTGCAAGCACGTCCAGTGCAGCGAGTGCCGCGGGTGTCACGTTCGGGCCCACGATTGCATCGACTTTATTCTCGGAAGTCAGTTTGCGAAAATTACGCACCGCCTGGCTGACGTCGGTTGCATCATCCAGAATCACATATTTGGCAGGTTGCCCGCCTAGCGTGTCGGGCCAGAGGCGAATGGCATTCATGGACTGCGAACCAATGGCGGCCGCGGGCCCCGTGGATGACAAATCAATACCGACGGTGATCTCTGCCACAGCGCCTGCCGAGAGCGCAAGACAGGCCGCCGCTGCCGCGAAATGTTGAATCATTTTATGCATCGAAGACTCCAATTTGACGATATCCGGGCACGGATATCACTAAAAATCAACCTGCGCTGCAAGTCGCTCCGGTCGGGGCAGACCGTTGGATCAGTGCGCGCGCGATCTGGTCCGACAATTGTTGCGTATTTTTTTGCTGACCGTTTACTAAGGCTGGAACACCGGGTCCCACTGGCTGCTCAAGCTGGGTAAAACAGGTCAGAATCTGCTTGGGGCTGGCAAACGTAATACGCCACAAGGCAGTCAGGGTGACAGACTTCCCGGGAACAAGATCGAAGCGCTGAACATCGACCTGGACCTGCGTCACACCGGCCTCGCGAAGACCTGCGGTCAGATTTTGCACCGGAGGCATGCCAAGGCGCGAGGTCAATTCCAGCGACAGTGCCGTGCGCAGATGACCAGACAGCGGAGCGGTCCAGCGATCAAAACCCAGCTTGAGCAATTGCCCATCTGACTGTTGAACAACCAGCGCATCCTGGTCAACCTCAGGCGGGATGGTCACCTCGGCCAGGGCATAGGGCCCGACCTTGATGGCAACGGGTGCTGACAAGGTTGACCCGTTTGGGCTGAGCGTGTAATGGTAGGACGGCGTCGAGCCGCAGGAAGCCAGCGACAGCACGCCCGCCAGGATGAATAGTCGTTTCATTTTGCACCGGCTCCAATAGACTCTCGTGAGTATGGCAAGGAACTGCGCCCCGTGATGAGTGAATCTGGCTGGGCTTTCAGTCCGTCAGCCAGGGTGCGCAACGCACGCACGCTACTTTTCAGCTCAATCAGCGTGGCATCGAGATTGGACGGAATCGGGCTGCCTGGCGCAATCAGGTCATCAATCGACTTGAGCGTTTTTTCAAGCTGCTTGAGCGATGCAGTCAGCTCTGGTGCCGTACTCTTGTCGAGCGTGGCGGTCAGTGCGGTCAACTGTTTGAGCGTCTTGTTGAACTCCTTGCCGATTTCCTCGAACGGAATTTTGTCAATCTTGTTCATGATGCTGGTCACTTGCTGCTGCAACTTGTCCAGGTCGTCGACCGGCGCAGTCGGCATCACGAAAGGCAACTCGGCCCGAGGCATCTTGATCTTGGGTGCGTTCGGGACATCTGCCAGCGTCACATACAGTTGCCCTGTCAGGATATTGGCGGTACGGAGTTGCGCGCGCATCCCGCGCATGGAAAGTAGCGCCAGGTTTTCCGCAATGGCCTCAAGTGGCTTGTTTGCCATGGCCCGCTGCGTGTAGAGCATACCCAAACGCTCAGGATAAAGCGTGGCATCGACCTGTGTGAAGAAACGCTCGGTCTTGGGGTCAAACTCGAGCGATACGGTATTCACAATGCCGAGGTCTACGCCCTGGAAAACCACGCTAGCACCGGGTTTCAACCCTCGTGTCGACTGATCAAAACGCATCGTGATGGGGATGGCAATACCTTGCGGCTCGATTTCCGCAGCCTTGTACGTATCGTAAAGTTTAAAGACCAGACCTTCGGCAGGCATCTCGCGGTCTCTGCCAAACGAAGCAAAGGCGACCCCCCCCACGAGTATCGATGTCAGTGACTGGGTGCTGATGTTCACGCCTTCGGAACCGATCGTGACGTCAATGCCGCTCTCGTTCCAGAACCGCGTGCTGCCATTGACGAACTTGTCGTAGGGCGAATCGATAAACACCTGTAGATCAATGAACTTTCCGGAGTCGTCGAGTTCGAACTCGGTAATCATGCCGACCTGGATTCGCCGGTAGAACACCGGCGTGCCAGCGCCCAGTGAACCGATATCTTTGGCACGGAGTTTGAATCTTGTCCCAGGACGGTCACTGTGAATAGGCGGAGGGGTTTCAAGCCCGATAAACTTCCTCTGGTTAATGAATTCGTTCAGGGGGTCATCGGTGTCGGCTTCAATGTAGGAGCCCGACAACAAGGTCGACAGTCCGGAAATACCACCCAGCCCGACACGGGGCTTAACCACCCAGAACTGGGTGCCGCTATGCGCCAGTCCTTCCGCCTCTTTGGACAATTCAGCCACCACGATGACAGCGTCCCGCTTGCCACTCAGGTGGATATCGGTGACCATCCCGATGACGACGTCCCGGTAGCGGATTTGCGTCTTGCCAATTTCAAGGCCTGACGCCGACTTAAACAGGATCGTAATTTTCGGCCCCTGCTTGGACCAGACATTCCAGACCAGCGACAAACCGATCAGGGCCGCCACAACTGGAATCATCCATACCCACGCGAGATTGCGCTTGCGCTTGCGCGTGACCTGTGCAAGTGGCAAGTTGGACTCAGGACTGTTTAACGACTCCGGCATGCCGGACTCCTTTGGGGGGTAAGTGTGTTCAACGGCTAATGTTCAAATTCCTGTGCCACACCGGATAAGTGTCTCCGGTGCCCGGCGCGACGCCAGGCCAGGCGCGGATCGAAACCCATCGCAGCCAGCATCGTCAAAATCACCACGCCGCCAAACGCTGCGGCACCCAGGCCCGGTTCGATATTGAGCAGCGAACCAAATCGTGCCAGAGCCGACAGCAGTATAACTACGAATACATCCAGCATTGACCACTGCCCGATCAGTTCAACCATCTCGTAAAGATGCGTGCGTGCCCTGAGTTGGTTCTTGCTTTTTTTCTGGGTCAGCCAGACCAGTGAACCGAGAGTCAGCATTTTGACCATGGGGACAAAGACGCTTGCGATAAACACAACCAGTGCAATGTCCCAGGACCCCATTTGCCAGAGTTCAATCACGCCCCCCATGATGGTATGCGCCGAAGGCCCGGAGATCGAATTGACCTTCATGACGGGCATCAGGTTCGCGGGAATGTACAGAATCACGGCTGCGCTCAATAAGGCCCAGGTGCGTGAGAGCAAAGCCGGTGAAGGTGGCTTGGCAAGCAGGGCCCGGGGCGGCTGCAACCCAAGGTCATGCGCCATGCGCCGGATTTTCGACGAGTCCAGCTTGCCCAGAGCGGTCAGCAGCACGGCGGCGGCGGCCGTGGCAAACAGCCCGACACCGGGCTTGAGCGAGGCCACCCCGGAAAGTTTGACCACAGCGACCAGCACGCCCATCAAAAACACCGGCACCATACACCACGGTTTGAGTCGGTCAATCCAGCGAACCGTGCCCTGGAAGGCCAGGGGCAAGCGCCCCAGGGCAAGCGGCCCGAGCACCCACAGCAACAGGCAAAGGTGCACGACAGGCAACATAAAGCCCGCCGCAAACGTCATGGCAGCCACTTCGGGGTACCCCGTATGCCAAGTCACGATCACCGCATTCATGAACGTGGCGGCCTGGCCAGTCCCCTGTACGAATAGCGTGGCCACGGGGTACGCGTTGGCGATGATGAAGGTGATCATGGCACCGATCACGACAGCCACCCAGGCATCAGGTGAAAAGGCCGCGTACGATTCAAGCACTGAATGACAACGCAAGCAGCGCGCGCACTCACCGGGCCCGAGCACCGGGCGCCTGAACATGGCACCACAGTGATGACAGGTTAACAATACTGGGTGCGTCGACATCAGTGCACGAGCTCAGCTTCCCGATCAGAGCCAGTGACCTTGCCAGAGGATTTGACGCCAGGCTCGCCAAACTTCAGCACAACCTTGCCATCGGCATCGACGTCGACGATCACCGTGCCGCCATCGACGAGTTTGCCAAACAACAACTCATCTGCCAGCGCGCGGCGCAACGTGTCCTGAATTAACCTCTGCATCGGCCGGGCACCCATCAGCGGGTCGAAACCGTTTTGACCGAGATGCTCACGCAGCGCATCGGTGAACGAGGCATCTACGCGCTTGTCGTGCAACTGATCTTCAAGCTGCATCAGAAACTTGTCCACCACGCGCAGGATGATTTCCCTTGTCAGCGGGGCAAACGGAACGATCGCATCCAGACGGTTGCGAAACTCAGGCGAAAACATGCGTTTGATATCTGCCATCTCGTCGCCCACGACGCGGGAATTCGAAAACCCGATCGAAGGCTTATTGAGCGACTCGGCGCCTGCGTTGGTCGTCATGACCAGGATGACGTTGCGAAAATCTGCGCGCCGTCCGTTGTTATCGGTCAGGGTGCCGTGGTCCATGACCTGCAGCAGGATATTAAATACATCCGGATGCGCTTTTTCAATTTCATCAAGCAGCAACACACAATGCGGCTGCTTATTGACCGCCTCGGTCAGCAACCCCCCCTGGTCAAACCCGACGTAGCCAGGCGGCGCACCAATCAGGCGCGAGACCGTATGGCGTTCCATGTACTCAGACATGTCAAAACGTAACAGTTCAATGCCAAGCGTGAACGCCAACTGCCGGGCCACTTCGGTCTTGCCCACACCGGTCGGTCCGGAAAACAGAAAGGCACCAATTGGTTTTTCTGGGCGCCCCAGACCAGAACGCGCCATTTTGATCGCAGCGGCAAGCGCTTCGATCGAGGCATCCTGACCATAGACGACGGTCTTGAGGTCACGGTCAAGCGTGGCAAGCTTGCTGCGATCATCACTCGACACCGTTTGCGGCGGAATACGCGCAATTTTCGAGACGATCATCTCGATCTCGGTTTTGCCGATCACTTTCTTCTGCTTGGAACGCGGCAGCAAGCGTTGCGCGGCACCGGCCTCGTCAATCACATCAATCGCCTTGTCGGGCAGGTGACGGTCATTGATATGGCGCGCCGACAACTCAGCGGCGGCCGTCAGCGCGGCCGACGAGTACTTGACGCCGTGATGGGTCTCGAAACGTCCCTTGAGGCCGCGCAAAATCTGAATGGTCTGCTCGATCGTGGGTTCCGGCACATCCACTTTCTGAAAGCGACGCGACAGCGCGGCGTCTTTTTCAAACACACCGCGAAACTCCGTATAGGTCGTGGCGCCTATACAACGCAACTGTCCGGAGGAAAGCGCGGGTTTAAGCAGGTTTGATGCGTCCAGCGTGCCGCCAGAGGCCGCCCCAGCGCCGATGAGCGTGTGAATCTCGTCAATAAACAGGATGGCCTGCGGATTGCTGCGCAGCTGTTTAAGCACGCCCTTGAGGCGTTGCTCGAAATCGCCACGATACTTGGTACCCGCCAGCAATGCACCCATGTCAAGGGAGTAGACATGCGCGTCCTGCAAGATCTCGGGCACTTCCTGACGGGTAATCCGGTAAGCCAGACCTTCGGCAATCGCGGTCTTGCCCACACCGGCCTCACCAACCAGCAGCGGATTGTTCTTGCGTCGGCGGCAGAGCGTCTGGATCACCCGTTCGACTTCATACTCGCGCCCGATCAACGGGTCGATGCGCCCGGCAATGGCGGCCGCATTCAAATCCTGGGTATAGAGGTCCAGCGCAGACTGACGTGCCTCGGCCTGTTCGTCAACACCGCCTGGCTGTTCTTTGGGGGGCGTTGGCGTGTCAGCAGCGGGCTGCTTGCTGATCCCGTGGGAAAGGAAATTGACCACGTCAAGCCGCGCGATACCCTGCTGTTGCAGGTAGTAGACCGCGTGCGAGTCCTTTTCGCCAAAGATCGCGACCAGCACGTTGGCGCCGGTGACAGGCTTTTTGGAGGTTCCACCCGCCGAGACGTGCATGATGGCACGTTGGATGACACGCTGAAACCCCAGCGTGGGCTGAGTGTCTACCTCGGCGCCGGCTGGAATGACGGGCGTATTGTCGGTGACGAACTTGCGCAAATTATCGCGAAGCTCTCCGACGTTGGCGGCGCAGGCCTTGAGCACCTCAGTGGCCGCTGCGTTGTCCAGCAGGGAGAAGAGCAGGTGCTCAACGGTGATGAACTCGTGGCGAGCAGACCTTGCCTCGACAAAGGCCATATGCAGGCTGACTTCTAGCTCTTGTGAAATCACATCTTCTCCATCATTCAATGAAGCGGAACGCCACCGCTCACATTCTATGCCTTTCATGGCGCAACATCGACTACTACAATTATTTGGTACACACCGCTATTCGCCGACCGGCTCCATCACACATTGCAGTGGGTGCTGCCTGGCTCGCGCGTACTGTGCGACCTGCGCAATGCGGCTTGCCGCGATGTCATGCGGATATACCCCGCAGATACCCTTGCCTTCGTGGTGAACCTGCAACATGATCCGCATCGCTTCTTCCTGTCCTTTTGAAAAAAATTTCTGGAGGACTTCGACGACAAACTCCATCGGCGTGTAGTCGTCATTGAGCAACACGACCTGATACATGGGTGGCGGTGCCGTACGAACGGCCTTTTTCTCGACCACAAGATCCGGAGGCAGTGTGACGCGATTAGCCATGGTTAGAAAGGAAAGCTCATTACAAATCACCTAATTCTGTTACGAAAAACACAAACGACGAGCAATTATGCGGGTAATCATTAATATCGATTCTAGTGTCAGCACTTGACGACTGTATCAAATCTGCCCAATATCACACCACGTCCTTGGATTTCCCAAGGATACGCTTGGAAGTCATGGGGGTTTAACGTTAAATCTCAAGCCTTCGAGTGAGTTTATACAACGCTAAATATGAGGCAGTCGGAATGTCAGACTCGACAACAAACCCGGGCTCAGGCGCCAAAGTCACCGGCGTCGTCAAATGGTTTAATGATGCAAAAGGATTTGGCTTCGTTACGCCGGATAATGGTGGCGAAGACTTGTTTGCACACTTTTCAGCCATTGAGATGAATGGTTTCAAAACGCTGAAGGAAGGCCAGAAGGTCGCGTTTGAAATCACTCAGGGCCCGAAGGGAAAACAGGCAACAAATATAACCGCCGCTTAAACTATGGGGGTGAATAACCCCATGGATGGTGTGTGCGATGTTTAAATTCAATACGTGTATCACGGAGCGCGGGATGATTCCTGCGCTTTTTGTTCTGTTGATGGCCTTGACGGGTGGCAGCCGCGCGCATGCCCAAACGCTTGATGTCATCAAGTTAACCGCCGGCATGCACGTCGTGACCGCGGAGGTTGCCGCCACCGATGCCACCCGCACGCGTGGGCTGATGTACAGGAAAGAACTGCCCACGAACCATGGGATGTTATTTGTGTTCGAGCAGCCGAGTGTCCAGTGTTTCTGGATGCGCAACACGGTGCTGCCCCTGTCCATCGCTTATATGCTTGACGATGGCACGATCACCAATATCGCCGACATGGCACCCATGACCGAGAACTCGCATTGTTCGACCGCGCCAGTGCGTTACGCGCTGGAGATGGAGCAAGGCTGGTTCGCCAAGCACGGCATACAGGCCGGCAAAAAGATCATGGGTCTGCGGTAAAGCAGGCCCCCCCGCCGCCAGTGCCGGGGGCCCCGCAATCAGACACGTTCAACAATCATCGCAATGCCCTGCCCCACGCCTATGCACATTGTGCACAGTGCGTAGCGGCCACCTGTCACGTGCAGTTGATGAACGGCAGTCATGACAAGGCGTGCGCCACTGGCACCCAGGGGGTGGCCCAGGGCGATGGCGCCGCCATTCGGATTGACGCGGGGATCATTGTCGTCCAGACCCAGCATGCGCATGACAGCCAGGCCCTGGGCGGCAAAGGCTTCATTCAGTTCAATGACATCCATCTGGTCCAGCGTCAGGCCAGCCTTGGCCAATACCAGCCGCGTAGCGGGCGCGGGGCCAATGCCCATGATGCGGGGCTCAACGCCCGCGGTCGCCATCGCCACCACGCGCGCGCGCGGTACCAGGCCGTGGCGTGAGGCTGCCTGCTCATCGGCCAGCAACATGGCGACTGCGCCGTCATTGACGCCTGACGCATTACCTGCCGTCACGGAACCCCCTTCGCGCACGACACCCTTTAACTTACCGAGCGATTCAAGGCTGGTCTGGCGGGGATGCTCGTCACGGTTCACAACCAGCGGTTCGCCTTTTTTCTGGGGAATCGATACCGGTGCAATTTCACTGTCGAAATAGCCGGCCTGTTGTGCAACTGCCGTCTTTTCCTGGCTGGCCATTGCAAAACGGTCCTGATCCTCGCGAGAGATATTGAACTGATCGGCGACGTTTTCCGCTGTTTCGGGCATCGAGTCGACGCCGTACTTTGCCTTCATCAGTTTGTTGACAAAGCGCCAGCCTATAGTCGTGTCGTAAATCGCCGCCGCACGTGAAAAAGCGGAATCAGCCTTGCCCATCACGAACGGCGCGCGGGACATGCTTTCCACACCGCCGGCAAGCATGAAACTCGCGTCGCCTGCACGGATGGCGCGTGCTGCAGTACCGATTGCATCCATTCCAGAGCCACACAAACGATTGATCGTTCCGCCCGGCACCTCGACAGGCAGTCCAGCCAGTAACGTCGCCATATGGGCGACGTTACGGTTGTCCTCGCCGGCCTGATTGGCGCAACCCATCAACGCATCTTCGAGTTCTTCCCACTTGACGTTGGGATTGCGTGCCATCAACGCACGAATTGGCACGGCAGCCAGATCATCGGCACGTACCGATGCCAGTGCACCGCCGTATCGACCAAAGGCAGTACGGATTGCATCGCATATAAAGGCTTGTTTGCTCATGGCTTGTCACCTGATTTCTGATTAAAAAAAATCTTCTGGCGTCATGTTAGCCGATGACAAAAAAAAAGCCGGCCCAGGGCCGGCTGGCGCCGAGCTTGGGGGGGTTAGCCCAGGTTCTTGGCTGCAAAGGACCAGTTCGCAAGTGTCCAGAAACTTTCCAGATACTTGGGACGGGCGTTGCGGTAGTCGATGTAGTAAGCGTGTTCCCATACGTCACAGGTCAGCAGGGCCACATCGGCTGTGGTCAGCGGCGTGGCTGCATTGCTGGTGTTGACGATGTCAAGCGTGCCGTCAGGCTTTTTGACCAGCCATGTCCAGCCCGAGCCAAAGTTACCGGCTGCGGATTTATTGAATGCCTCCTTGAAGGCAGCAAGGCTGCCCCATTTAGCGTTGATGGCGTCGGCCAGCTTGCCGCTGGGTTCGCCACCGGCGCCTGGCGCCATGCTGTTCCAGTAGAAGGTGTGGTTCCAGACCTGGGCGGCGTTGTTGAACATGCCACCCGACGACTTCTTGACGATGTCTTCGAGCGAGGCCGTTTCAAATTCCGTACCCACAATCAGATTGTTCAGGTTGGTCACGTAGGTCTGGTGATGCTTGCCGTAGTGAAACTCAAGCGTCTCTTTCGAGATGGTCGGAGCCAGGGCATCCAGAGCGTAAGGCAAAGGGGGAAGCGTGTGTGCCATTGCTGCAAAGTCCTCGATATTCGTTAAATGTGGGTCAGACAACCGACCTATTGTATCGGAGCTATGTGACCTGTGCGCCCTACCCATGTGCGAGGCAGGGTTAAAGCCCAGGTTCACCGCCTGGCGGCAACCGTTGCATCAAATGCCCCGTTGGCCACGGTCACCACCAGTGACTGCCCGACATCCACGGCTCGCGCGTCGCGCAGGATGTGTCCGTCAGGCAACTGTACGATCGCATACCCGCGGGCCAGGGTGTGCGCGGGGCTCAGGGCGCGCAATTGCGCCTGTGCGGCATCCAGTCTGGTGCCTGACTGGGCCAGGCTGTGGCGTTGAGCGAATGCCAGCGCTGCACCCGCGCGTTCGACGCGGCTACGCGCCAGCGATACTTCGGGCAACAGGCGCTCGAGCCTTGTCTGCAATCGATCATGACGGGTGATGCGCGCCTGGGACTGTCGCTGCCAGCCAACCGACAAGCGATAAGACAAGCCCGACAGTCGCTCGGCCTGGTGCGCCAGGCGATCAGCCGGCGAGACCAGGGTTGCCGCGGCGCGGTCAACGCGCTGCGCCAGGCGCTCGAGCCGGCGTTGCTGCAGCCCAGAGATTGCCTGCACCGCCCGGCTGACACGCTCGAGCAGGTCAGCGCGCGTGGCGCACACCAGTTCAGCGGCAGCCGTGGGGGTGGGCGCGCGCAGGTCGGCGACAAAATCAGCGATGGTGAAATCCGTTTCGTGCCCGACCCCTGATACCACCGGGATCAGGCTCGACGAAATATCGCGCGCCAGCGCCTCGTCGTTGAACCCCCACAAGTCTTCGATGCTGCCGCCTCCGCGAACCAGCAGGATCGTATCGACCTCCTCCCTGTCGTTGGCCTGCGCGAGCGCGCGGCGCAGCTGCAACGGCGCATCGGCGCCCTGGACCTGCGCCGGGTAGAGGATGACCGGCACGTGCGGCGCGCGCCGCCTGAGCGCGGTCAGCACATCGCGCAAGGCCGCCGCCGACAGCGAGGTAATGACGCCAATCGCCCTGGGGTATCGCGTGATCTCACGCTTTCCCAGCGGATCGAACAAGCCTTCTGCATTCAACCGAGCCTTGAGTGCCAGAAACGCTTCAAACAGCGACCCCAGTCCGGCACGGCGCATTTGTTCGATCTGCAACTGGTATTCACCCCGCGCCTCGTACAGCGTGACGCGCGCACACACCTCGACCGACTCACCCGACCGGGGAATAAAGCCGGTCGCAGACGCACGGCCACGGAACATGACTGCCCGAACGCTGGCCAAATCGTCCTTCAGTGTGAAATACCAATGCCCTGATGCAGCCTGGGTAAAGTTGGAAATTTCGCCTCGAATCCAGCTTGAAACAAAGTTTTCTTCCAACAAACGGCTGACAGCCTGATTGAGCTGAGAAACTGTGAGGATATCGCCCGCAGGGAGCCGTTTGCTAACCTGACTTCCAATTGTCATAAGCCTTCCAGGGCTGAATATGTCCACAGACTCAATAAATACGTATTAAGTCTCTACAAGTAATGGAAATTTTGCAAAAGCTAAAAATCCGCACCAATCGCCAGCGCTAACTATATGATTTACATAGATATATAAATTACTACAACATTATGTTCATTTTTTGACCACGCCAAGTATCGCCTGCATTTTCCTTGATCCTGGAAGATACACACAGAATTATCCACAACTTCTGTGGATAGTTCCGTGCGCGGATCGCTGAACTTGCCACGCAGACCATTGCGCCCGTACCATGGTGACCTGGCAAGCTGAAGTTTCATCACGGCGAGGTATGTTTTGCAGTCTATCGTTTTTGATGCGGGATGGCCGATCTGGCTCCTGCTGGTTCTATCGGTCACGGCATTGGCTCTCATCATCGAGCGTGCGCTCAGTCTGCGTACCCAGCGCATCTGCCCGGCGGAGCTTACCGCGCAGGTCCTGCAAATGGTTCGGGCCGGACAGGACACCCCTGCGGCCATCGAAAAGCTTGACGCTTCCTGCGCTCAGGGTCGCATTCTGGCCACATTGCTGCGCAAACGCACCTTGCCTGCCGACCAGCTTCGCCAAGCCGTCGAGGACACCGGCCAGGACGTCGCCCATGATCTGCAGCGCTACCTGCCGGCCCTGGCGACCGTGGCAACCATCGCACCTCTGCTCGGTCTGTTTGGCACGGTGGTCGGAATGATCGAAATCTTCGCGGCCTACCGGCCAGACGGTTCCGATCCCACCCAACTCGCGCGTGGCATCTCGGTCGCGCTCTACAACACCGGTTTGGGCATCCTGATCGCCGTGCCGGTGATGATTGCGCATCGATATTTCAAGACGCGCGTCGACACACTGCTGCTGCGCATGGAACAGTCCGCCCGTCGCGTCAGCGAAACCATGCGCGGGTAAAGCCAGATGCGTTTTCGTAACCGGTCCACAGAAGAACCCCTTGAGATCAACCTGATACCGTTGATTGACGTGCTTCTCGTCATGCTGATTTTTCTGGCGGCGACCACCACGTTCAGCCGACAGGGTGTACTCAAAGTGGTGCTGCCCCAATCTGCAGCCGAAGCCAGCGCCCCTGCTTCGATTGAACTTGCGATCAGCCGCGATGGTCAGTATGCACTGGGCACCAACCTGGTTCCCCAGTCAGATCCAGTGGCACTCGCTCAAGCGCTGCGTGCGGCCGCCGTTGGCCAGCAAGACCCGGTAGTCGTGATTTTTGCCGATGCCATGGCTGCGCATCAGTTTGTCGTGACTGCCATGCAGGCCGCGCGCCAGGCCGGCATCGCCCGTGTGCAGTTTGCGACCCAGGTCACCGATTGAGCAGCCTGTCCAACCGGCTGAGTCCTTGGTTGCACCAGCAGTGGCAGCAAGCGGGTGTACTTTCCTGGCTCCTGGCGCCCATCGCCGCGCTGGTGGGCGTGATGCTGACCCTCAGGCGCGGCTGGTACGCCAGCCAGCCCGGACGTGCCTACCGGGCGCCGGTTCCTGTCCTGATCGTTGGCAACATTTATGTTGGCGGCACCGGCAAAACACCCGTGGTGATCGCCTTGGTCCAGGCATTGCAGGCGCGCGGCTGGCGGCCAGGCGTCATCAGCCGGGGCTACGGCGTAAAAGCCGGGCCGCAACCCCGTACCGGAAAAGGTCGCGTCAGCGCCGAGCAGTTCGGCGACGAACCCGCACTGATTACCCAGCAGACCGGGGCGCCCGTCGCAGTACACCCAAACAGGCGACTGGCCGTCGAGGCGCTTCTCAGAACCTATCCGGACACCAATCTGATTATCTCGGACGACGGTCTTCAGCATCTGGCTCTTGCACGCGACATCGAAATCGTGGTGCAGGACGCACGCGGCGTTGGCAACGGCCGTCTGATGCCGGCCGGCCCGCTGCGCGAACCTGCCTCGCGCCTGGCCCGGGTCGATGCCGTCATCACGCATGAAGCCACCCCGTCCTCTGCGCCAGACCTGGCGCCACCACACAAGGTGACGGGCGCCGTGCGACACGCCAGGATGCGACTGCAGGCCTGCGGGTTCAGGCACCTGTGCGACGGCGAGGTGCTGACTGCCGACTTATTCGCTCGCCGATACACGCACCGAACCCTTGGCGCCGCTGCTGGCATCGGGGTTCCCGAGCGTTTCTTTGCCACCCTGCGTCAGCTCGGTCTGAAACTGGACTGGACGTTACCCCTGCCAGATCATCACGCCTTTTCCGTGTCACCGTTCACGAACAGGCATGCCGACGCCATCCTCATCACCGCCAAGGATGCAGTCAAGTGCCAGGCACTCAACGACGACAGGCTCTGGGTGGTCGACGTGACCGCCCGGCTTTCTGACGCGGGCTTTAATGACTGGCTGAGCAAGAGGTTGCAACAACGTTGACGCGGCAAGCGTCGAGGTGTTTACAATATCGACATGGAAACGCGCCTGCTCGACCTTCTCGTATGTCCGATCTGCAAAGGTCGCCTTTATCCTAACCCGCAGCTCACCGAACTGGTGTGCCGGGCGGACCGTCTCGCATTCCCTGTGCG
>CAIJKV010000338.1 GCA_903821335.1 uncultured beta proteobacterium | reverse complement strand
TGCTCAATCGTGCCGGACCGGATCTCGCGGCGCTGGCGGGTGTACATGCCATGACCGATGTCACCGGTTTTGGCCTGCTGGGTCATCTGCTGGAAATGGCCCGCGCAGCCGGGTTGAGGGCTGTCATTGGTGCGGCCGCCGTACCGCGGTTGCCTGGTGTCATGGATTTTGCCGGCCAGGGTGTGGTGACCGGCGCGTCGGGTCGTAACTGGGCGGCTTATGGCGTACAGGTGCAGTGGTCCGAGGGCTTGTCCGACGCGTATCGCGCGCTGATGACCGACCCCCAGACCTCGGGTGGGCTGTTGATCTCGTGTCGCGCACAGGATGTTGTGCAAGTGCTGGAAGTGTTTGCCCGGTATGGCTGTGATCAGGCTGCTGTGGTCGGGCAGATGATAACCGGCACGCCCGGCGTCTGCGTTGAATAGTGGAGTGCTGATGGTTCAGGATACAGGTTCACCGGTCGTGACCGACACCATGGCGGGTCGGGTGCAGCGGATACGGCAACGCATGGACGCGGCGTGCGCGCGTGTCGGGCGCGATCCAGCCGAGGTCACTTTGCTGCCCGTCAGCAAGACCTTCGGCGAAGCGTCGATCCGCGAGGCGGTCGGTCTGGGGTTCAGAAGGTTTGGGGAAAACCGGACCCAGGAAATCGCCCAGAAGGCTCCGGGGCTCGTGGATTGCGATATTCAGTGGGTCGTGATCGGTCAGCTACAGACCAACAAGGCCAAGGACGTGGCGCGACTGGCGAGTGAGCTGCAGTCGCTGGATCGACTGGAACTCGCCCAAGCTTTGGATCGACGCCTGCAGGGCGAAGGCCGCGCAATCGACGTACTGGTTCAAGTCAAGACGTCGCCAGAAGAAAGCAAGGCAGGCCTGGAGGCCGTTGAACTGTTGCCCTTGTTGCGCCAGCTTGCCAGGTTTCAGACTTTGCGTGTGAAGGGGCTGATGACCCTTGCGGTCTTGTCGCCCGACGCCGGCGCCGTACGCGCCTGCTTCGCACAATTGCGCCAGCTGCGCGACCAGGCCAGGCATGAAGCGATTGAGGGCATCTCGCTTGATCGCCTGTCTATGGGCATGAGCGGTGATTTCGAACTCGCAATCGAAGAGGGCTCAACCGAAATTCGGGTCGGCTCGGCCATCTTCGGCGCACGCTGACGCAACCCAGGACCAAGGTGCGCGTCTGGTTCGGCGACTGGCCCGGGCACACTCGACCGACTAGTGCTTCATGCCGGCATGGTCGCCTGTCATCATGCCGTGTTCACCCTGGCTTGCAGGGTTGTAGGTCGGCGGCTTGACCGCGAAGTCCACGCGCACTTCACCCGCTTTTTCAAACTTCAGCACAACAGGGATCGTGGCCCCCAGCTTGAAGGGTGCGGTCAGTTGCAGAAACATCACGTGAAAGCCACCGGGCGACAGCCTCGCACTGCCATGCGCGGGCACGTCCACGCCACCCTCGACTTGGCGCATTTTCGCGACACCGTTTTCGGTGAGCACCGTGTGCAGCTCGACACGTGCGGCGGCATCCGACTGGACCGAAACCAGACGATCGGCCTGGCCAGACTTGTTGTTGATCTCGACGTAACCGGCGCCATTGATCTGCCCCGGCACCGAGGCGCGCACCCAGAGATCGTTCAGTTCAATCGGGCCTGCCGCGAAGTCCGCAGCCCAGGTCGTGCCGGTTATCAGGGCGCAGGCGACCACGCCTGCCAGTCGTGCAAAGTTCATGCAGTGCTCCATAAAAAACGAACTGTATCATCCGGCCCAACCACCCGGTCAGACACCGTAATGCCGCAAGCCCTTGAGGTCCAGCACCTCGACCGCGCCGTATTCGACCCGCAGCAGCCCCTGTGTTTCCAGTGTGTGCAGAGCCTGGTTGACACGCTGGCGCGACACCCTTGCCAGATAGCCGACTTCCTCCTGGGTGATGTCCAGGCGCATTCCCATGCCAGGGTAGAGCTGCGGGTTGAACAACTCTGCCAGGCAGCGCGCGACCCGTGCGTCCGGGTCATGCAGTCGGTCAGATTCCGCCTTGCCGATAAATTGGGCGACCCGCTCATTGAGTTGATGAAGCAAGAAGCGGTTAAATGGAATGCTGGTGTCGAGCAGCCACTCGAAGGTTGCCGCGGGCATACGCGCGATGATCGAATCCCGCAGCGCCACGATGTCGTAGCGCCGGTGTTCACGTTTGAGCAATGAGCCTTCGCCTATCCAGCCACCGACTGGCACGCCAGTGAGGGAAGCCATCTTGCCATCGGCGTTGCCAACGGACACCTTGACCAGGCCAGCAATCACGCCGATCCAGGCGTGGGATGGTTCGCCGCGTCGTTCGATGGTCGTGCCTGCCACGACGCGTTGCAACGCGGTATCGCGATCGACGCGTGCCTGCTGCTCTGGCGTCAGGAGGTGAAACCATGCTGCAGCGAGTGCAATCGAATCACTAAGCGGCATCGGGACATACCCTAATTGAGGTCCAAATGTCGGTTTGACGACATTTATCCATGGATACACCTTATACCTTATCTATATACCAAAAGCCAAAAACCAGGTCAGTGCCGATTCATTCGCTTTGTGCCAACGCCGAACGTGATCCGCACCAGCCTTAGGAGACAACGTGGCGCCCTCAACGCATTCCGCCATGACCACGGCGAATACCTTCCCGGCCCTGATCGCAGAGCATGCACGCGTGCGTGGTCAGCGTCCGGCTATCCGCGAAAAGCACCTCGGTATCTGGCAGACACTGACCTGGCAGCAAGTCCATGACCGGGTCCGTATCCTGGCCCATGGTCTGGCGGCGTTGGGCGTCGAGCGTGGCCAGCACGTCGCGGTGATCGGGGAAAATCGCCCACAGCTCTACCTGTCGATGATGGCTGCCCAGACTCTTGGCGCCATCCCCATTGCCCTGTATCAGGATGCCGTGGCGCAGGAGATGGTTTACGTGCTGCAGGATGCGGACGTTGGCGTGGTCATCGTGGAGGATCAGGAGCAGGTCGACAAGATGCTTGAAATCCGCGAGCAGTGCCCATCCCTGCGGTATGTGGTGTACGACGACCCGCGTGGCCTGCGCCACTACGCTGACGCTGCGCTGCTCTCTGGCGAGGCATTGGCCGAGCGGGGTGCCGCGCACCTCCAGGCGCATCCGGACTTGCTAGCGCTGCGCCTGGCGGAAATCGATCCGCACGACACGGGTGCGATGTTCTACACGTCGGGCACGACGGGCAAAGCCAAGGGCGTGGTGTTGACGAGCCATGCGCTGATCGACCGCGCCCGCGCGATCGAGGCGATGGAAGGACTGACCGATCACGAGGATGTGCTGGCGTACTTGCCGGTGGCCTGGATCGGCCAGAATATGTTTTCCTATACACAACTACTGGTGACAGGCTTTACCGTCAATCATCCTGAGTCGCCCGACACGGTCGCCATCGACATGCGCGATATCGGACCCACCTACTATTTCGCGCCGCCGCGCGTGCTCGAGGGACTGCTCACGCAGGTGACGATCCGCATGGAAGATGCGGGCTGGACCAAGCGCAGGATGTATGACTGGGCAATGGGCGTCGCGCGCAGAGTGGGTGCCCGGATACTGGATGGCGAGACGGTCGGACTGCTCGATCGCGTGCGCTACGTACTGGGCGACGCCATGATTTTTGGTCCGTTGCGCAATGCGCTGGGAATGAGCCGCGTACGGGTGGCCTACACGGCGGGCGAGGCGATCGGTCCGGACCTGTTTGTCTTTTACAGGTCCATCGGCATCAACCTCAAGCAGTTGTACGGTTCGACAGAAACGGCAGTGTTTGTCTGCGTGCAACGCGATGGCCAGGTCAGGTCCGACACGGTCGGGCCACCGGTTGCTGGTGTCGAGATCCGCGTGTCCGACACGGGGGAAGTGCAGCTCAAGAGCCCCGGGCTGTTCAAGGAGTACTACCGCAATTCCGAGGCGACGCGCGAGACCATGACCGAGGACGGCTGGTTTCGCACCGGTGACGCCGGGTACCTGGACCAGGAAGGGCATCTGAAGATCATCGACCGGGCCAAGGATGTGGGACGGCTCGCCGATGGCAGCCTGTTCGCCCCCAAGTACATCGAGAACAAGCTCAAGTTTTTTTCGTTCATCAAGGAAGTCGTGGCGTTTGGCGATGGCAAGAACGAGGTCTGCGCCTTTATCAATATTGATCTCGAAGCGGTCGGGAACTGGGCGGAGCGCCGCGGCATGCCCTACGCCGGCTATACCGACCTGGCCGGTCGCGATGAGGTCTACGCGCTCATCACCGACTGCGTCGAACAGGTCAATGCCGACCTGGCCCGTGACCCCCGGCTGAGCGGCTCGCAGGTCAGCCGCTTCCTGATCCTGCATAAGGAACTCGATCCAGACGATGACGAACTGACCCGCACCCGCAAGGTTCGTCGCGCGTTCGTCGCCCAGAAATACGCTTTGCTGGTGGACGCCTTGTTCGCGGGACTCGACCACCAATACATCGAAACCGAAGTGAAGTTCGAGGACGGCCGCAAGGGCAAGATTTCGGCCGATCTAAAGATTCGTCCGGCGCGGGTCCAGGCGACCCTGACCGCAAAGGCTGCTTGATCATGACAACCAATCTGCGTGCTGCCCGTATCGGCGGTGTGGTGCTCGAGATGCACAACATTTCGCTTTCTTTTGGCGGCGTCAAGGCGCTGACCGACATATCGTTTGCCGTGCGCGAACACGAAATCCGCGCCATTATCGGCCCCAACGGCGCCGGCAAGAGCTCGATGCTAAACGTGATCAACGGCGTCTACACGCCGCAGCATGGCAGCATTACCTTTGATGGCAAGGTGTTTAGCAAGATGAACCCGCGTCGCGCCGCGGAAATGGGGGTGGCACGCACTTTCCAGAACCTGGCGCTGTTCAAGGGCATGAGCGTGCTCGACAACATCATGTCGGGGCGCAATCTGCGCATGAAATCCGGCATTTTTGCGCAGGCGTTCAGGCTGGGTTCGGCCGAGCGCGAAGAGATTCGAAATCGCGAGTTTGTCGAGAACATCATCGACTTTCTTGAAATCCAGGCCTATCGAAAAACCCCCGTGGGGCGGCTGCCCTACGGCTTGCAAAAGCGCGTCGACCTCGGGCGCGCCCTGGCCATGGAACCACGCATGTTGTTGCTCGATGAACCGATGGCGGGGATGAATATCGAGGAGAAGCAGGACATGAGCCGCTTCATCCTGGATGTGAACGACGAGTTTGGCACCACGATTGTCCTGATCGAGCATGACATGGGTGTGGTCATGGACATTTCGGATCGCGTGGTCGTGCTCGACTATGGCAAGAAAATTGGTGACGGCACGCCCGACGAGGTGCGTCAAAACGAAGATGTGATCCGAGCCTATCTCGGCGTGTCGCACTAAGGAAAAGCAATCATGGGATTTTTTCTTGAAACCCTGTTCGGAGGCTTGATGAGCGGCATGCTGTATGCGCTGATCGGGCTGGGCTTTGTGCTGATTTTCAAGGCGTCCGGCGTCTT